>CAIKXD010000215.1 GCA_903831265.1 uncultured Bacteroidota bacterium | reverse complement strand
GTTGTCGTTTTTTTCTTCTTGTTGCATTGAAATCACTTCCCATTTTCCACCCTTAAAATGCGCAAATTTTAACCACGTGAGCCAATGAGCTTTTGATTATTTGAGTATTTGAATTTATTTTTTCAAAGAAATAATTCGATTTACCAGTCACTTAAAATCTTATTTTGTCCATACACGTCTAAACTTCCGTTCCAATGTGTACCATTCTGTTCGGAAGCTTTTTCATTTCAAAAAATGATTTTATTTTAGTGCGCTATGGATCCAAATAACTCAAACAGTATCACCAATGACACGCTAATGGAACAATTCATGGAAATGAAATCCATGATTGCCGATTTGCAATCGGAGATTGAAAGTCTAAAAAATCCAGTTGATGATTTTTTAACTAAATGGATGGATACTTTTGAGGCTATGCGCATGCTTCGTGTTAGCCGTCGTACTATTGATAATTACATCAAAGCCGGAAAACTCACTCCAGTAAGAATCAGCAAACGAAATCACTTTGCCATCGTCGAAGTACAAGGTTTATTGCATGTTGCGGAGTCTCCAAAAATACGAAGCTACCAGGAAGACATTCGGTTTATGCTGCAAAAAGCAGCACAAATGGATGAGATAGGTGAGGATTGGTAATCTACATATATTATTTACCCTTCAGAAATATCATAAACTAGCTGCACATCAAATGATAAATCCTCTCCTTCCCAGGACAGTTTAATTTTCACATCAACAGGATATTCGTTTTCTTTTAGCACTTCATTAAATAAACTTGTTGGAATTTGAAGCCCATTGTGAATTTCAAAAACTGGCTGAAAATAAAAAGGAGAATTGAACGCTTGAACAGCATAGACTTGACTGTATAAACTACCAGACATTGTTCTTGTTTCTAGGGTTATTTTTGGATTTTGGAGACTCAAATATTTTGCCCATTCATCCGGAATTTTCCATTCAAACTTTGGAGTTAAAATTATTTTTTTTATTTCAATAAATGCATGCTTATTAGAAAGCTCAAAAACTTTTTCAGTTTCATCACTCGAAAACTTCATCAACAAATCAGTTTTGACTTTTACACTTCTTTCAGCTGTATAATTTGTTCCTGTTCCAGTTCCATTTTTTGAAATGATTTTGTCCGCAATCATTTCGGATAATATTCTTTTTACTGATGGCAAGGGAATATTTAACTTAGATGCAATTTCACCCGACTTGACACCAGGGTAAGCTTCAATAAATTGAACTATTTTTTTCTCACGTGGATTTAATGCGTTTTGAGATTGTTGAGTTTCTAATTTCTGCATGAGTTTATCTTGAATACTACTTAAACAAGACAAGAAGAAATCTAGCCATGTATCAACATTTTCACCCGGCCTATTTTGCTGACAATCCATTAGAACTTTGTAATAGTCTGTTTTTCTATTTTCTATTTCATGCTCAAAACTCACGAACTGAATCCATGGATAGCCCTGTTTAAGAAGTAACAATGTCCCTAGCAAACGACTTAATCTTCCATTGCCATCTTGAAAAGGATGTATACTTAAAAATTCATACACAAAAACTGCAACCTTGATTATGGCAGGAGTGGATTTATCATTTTGATACCATTCAAACAAGGCACGCATAGAATCTTCTGTATCTTGTCCGGGCTTGGTGGTATTGAAAATCGTAACTGTCCTACCATCTGGATAATGTGCATCTACTGAGTTGGGATGTTGTTTGTATTCCCCCCTATGCCATTCATCTTTTTCACTATGCTTCATTAATATTTTATGGAGGTTTTTTACATCTCCTTCAGAAACACGTATATCAGTAAATGACTCTGATATGGTATCCAATGCTTGAAAGTAGCCAACTACTTCTTGTTGGTCGCGTTCTTCAAGCTTATCGATTTTTAAATTTTCAAAAAGTAAAACCTGAATTTCATCGTTGGTCAATTTGGATCCTTCAATTCGAGTCGAAGCACCTACACTTTGAACTGTTGCGATAGATTTAAGTTGCTTTAAAGTATGAATACCTTCGCGCCTTTCAATATTTGACCATTCACCGCTAAAGCGATCAATAGCACTCAACTTATTGATTAATTCAAAACTTAAATCCAAGTTTACTGTGTTTATCCTTGCCATAATTTACACCAAATGATACGATAAGATACGCAAATATACGACAATGATACTAATTCACAAAATCTATTTTGATACGGTATGATACGCAAATATACGACAACGATACTGCACTCTTGCTTGTGTTTACCAAGTGCTGAAATTGCCAACTATTCAGATGCAAATTAATTGTGCCAACTTGGAGTTAAACATGGCCTGAGTTTAGTGTGTATTCTCCTTACACCAAATTTTGCGTTAGCTCTTTCAAGCCGAACAGTTAAAAACACTTGATAATAAAGAAAAAAGCTTAATTTTGAAATTATCAAATTAAAAATCCAACACTTAATAAAATGAAAAAATATCTATTAAAATCAGCCGTAGCATTTATTGCCTTAGTTTTATTTGCTTGTGGCGACTTGAAAGCTCAATCATGGATACCATCAGGTTCAGACGCTATTTGTACAAATGGTGGTGCAACAAGAATTGTAGTTAAAAGCAACGGAACTGTTTGGATCGGTGACGGAAGTGGAACTCAAAAAGCAAGCTCCACAATTCTATTTGTAGATGGACACATGAAAGCAAGGGAGGTGATTGTAAACATGGCTAATTGGCCAGATTATGTTTTCGATTCTGCCTATGTATTAATTCCGCTTGACAGCCTTCAGGTTGTTATTGATTCCACAGGACATTTACCAAATGTTCCATCAGCTAAAGCTATTGCTGAAAATGGGTTGAATGTTGCAGAAATGAATGCAATCCTTATGAGAAAACTGGAGGAAATGCAGCTTTATATTCTTCAACTCAATGCCAGAATAAAAGAATTAGAAATAAAGGATACTAATTAATTGTTTAACTTTTAAATTCTTAGAATTATGAAAAAGTTATTCATATTACTAGCTATTTCAATGATTACCTCGTTGAAAATAAACGGCCAGATAGACACTAGTATTAATGGTGATTTAAGAAAATTAATACTTCCCCTCAATAGGGCTGCCTGCCCTGCCCCTTTTCATTATGACATGGTGGCTCATGTTTCAGACGATAGATTTTATAAACCAATTGTTCTTGACACAACAAATACATTTAATTGGAGAACAATGCATTTTGAAATGGCTCTTGCTAGCTATGCTGCAAATATCTTAACTTCTGACACCATTCTTTCTGACCAAATAGACGATGTAAGACGACAAGACAAAGTACCCTTAGGTTTAATAGATTTAGACTACAATAGATTTAGAACTGATGCCTTTGACAGCATTAATTTAGGAAGGTGGTTTTTTTGGAATAATGACAGCATCTGGGACAACCCACTAAGGATTGATGAACCTTATGATTCAAATACTGTTAATCCAAGTCGCGGAACATGCCACGAGGTGTTTTCATTTTCACCCTTGGTTGAGACAAGCCATTTTAGAAACGTTACCTTCACTATAGACCCTAATACTCCATTTTTCTTTTATAACTCTGCATTCAGTACAAATGTTTTACCCCATCCTACTCCTCATACATTTCAAATTGACTTTAAAGATGGTTTTGGATGGAGAACTATCGACCCATTTCTTTATCAGGAAATTACGATTATTTATCCCATAAAAGGCGTTTACAATCCGGCAGCAAGAGTTATTGTAGACGGTATTCCAATAAAATTTTCAATTTCAACTTTTGAGGTATTGACCGACAACATATCAAGACAACCAGATTTTATTATAGAAAATGAGTTGTTAAATGTTGGAGTTTTCAAGGCATGTACCGATGATTCATTATTAAAACCGCTTATTTATCTTGAAGGTATTGACCCCCCTGAATTTAGAAATGTTCCTTTAATTTTTGACCAGATGATTAGGGATGAAACCTTAATTATGCTGCATAACTATCAATACGATTATGTAGTTGTAAGTTGGAAAAACAGCATAAGAGACATGAAAGAAAATGCTATGGCTGTTGTTGATTTATTAGACCAGTTAAAAACTATGAGTGACACGACCCACCAATTTGTAATGATTGGAGAAAGTATGGGTGGTGTGATTGGACGTTTTGCATTAACATTTATGGAAACTTCGGCCTACCAATCTAAAAGCCCAACAGATTCTGCCTTATTTAAAGAACATAGGCTTCATAACACTCGGTTATTTATTTCATTGGATGCTCCGCATCAGGGGGCAAACATTCCTTTAGCTGTTCAGCAGTTCAATGAATGGGTTTATACTGTGCCAAGACCTTTGATAAGGACTGCATTCTTTTTATCAGATTTACTTAGAAACACCAATATTTCAAAAAATTTGCTAAAACATGATGCTGTCCGACAATTATTAATTGAACATGCCCATACAAGAGATGCGGGTGGGTGCTATACCCATCATGCTAAACGGGATACCTTTATGGCAGATTTAATTGCGATGAATACGGCAACAGGTGGTTACCCAAGTCAATGTAAACTTGTGGCTATGAGCAATGGCCTTATGGATGGTAGCGGACAGGCAGGTTTTAACAACAGGGTAATTGCAGCTAATGACAGGTTGCTTCAATTGGACTATAACCTTCAAGTTAGAATATTCAGGTTAATACCAATTCCTTTGGTTCATATAAATGATGCTGTGTGGCGTGGCAACCCCAATGGGAGTGGCAATGTAATTAACGTTCCTTTAAGATGGAATGTATTTGGAAGATTAAGAGGTTGTTTGACAAATATTTTCAGACGCAACACAAGTCCTTGCAATATACTAGGTATAGGCCTTCCTTATAATTTAGATGTATGCAATGTAGAGGCATTAGACCCTATGCCGGGTGGAAAGTACCCTGCCGCATCTAACTTTATTAATAGCAATACTGCCGCAAACAATTCAACGCTGAATATTTGGATTTGGAAACACATGATTGACATTAATCCAGTAACTGGTAACATTTTTTTAAGATTTCAGGCAGGAATTCTTTATCCAACCAGAATGACTTTAAGTGGTGAGGCTGACATTGCGGATTTTTGTTTTATCCCAATACAAAGTGCCTTTGATTATACTGGCTTTGATGCAGGAGGAAACCCATTGCCCCAAAATCATGATATTTTAAATACTGCGGTTGGAACAAATTTGCTGCGAACTCCATTTCATGTTATTGTAGGTGAATTAACCGATAATGGTTGTTTTCCCGACCCAAATGGTGGTGCAGGTTGTTCCAATTTTGCTCATTTACATATGCGTAACCGTCAATTTACTCCTGGCAATGGAACAACAGGTGCATTAAGCTGGTTAACACGGGAAATCGGTGAGGAAGAAATGCGGTTGGACAATATGACCATTGCAAGGGAAGCAAAATATCAAGCAAGAAATATATTAAATGCTGGTAGGGACGAAAGTGTACTTTATGATTATTTTAATCATGGCTTTACTTCTGGTTTTGGTGAAGATGGGATGCATTCAGACAGTCAACGGTTTATTATAGATTCATTTAATATAGGTGAAGTAAGATTTACTGCTGGTGATTCAATAAGATTACGACCTGGTTTTGAAAGTAGAAGAGGTAGTAATTTCAGGGCGAGAATAGAAGCAGTGAATGTTTGTGTACTAACAAGGGATGAAATTCGAGATGTATTTTCAGCACCTTTTATGCAGCAGGATGAATTAAATATTACTGAACCTGAAAAGATTGTTGGCAATTTAATAATTTACCCTAATCCAAGTAATGGAAGTTTTACGATTGCTGCAACTAATATTACCTCTGTTAAAGTATTTACATTAGACGGCAGATTGTTATATTCTGAAAGACTTTCTAAAGTTGAAAAAACAAGTATAAACAAATTAGATTATAGTGGGCTTGTAATTGTGGAGACAACCACTGAAAATGGAACATTTAGGAACAAATTAATTTTAAACAAGTAAGCATTATGAAGACTTTATTAAAATTAATAATTATACCATTTGGTTTAAGTTTCATATTAAATTCTTGTAAAAAGGAAGAAAAGCCAGAGTTTATATTTAAAGGACAGTTCATTAATGGCACAACAATGAAACCTACAAGAACTAAAGAAACAATGACTCTAACAGCCAAAGATTCAAGAGGTAAGTTTTTAAGCACAATTGGAACTTTTACCACCGATGAATTTGGGAAATTTGAATTTAAGTATCAACAACAAAAAGGCAACTCAATTACAATGGAAGATGGTTTTTTTGGTAGGTTTGAAAACTTACCAATAAATCAGAATTTTGAAAGAAATCCTTGGTTTTTTTCTGATTGGGGTACACTTAAATTAAAAATTGATTTGTCAAACTATACACATACTGTAAGTGATACTCTTTTTATCGGCTACATATCTTCATTAATAGGTTCAGCAGAGGTCATAAGCATAATTTCGCAACCCACACTTAATAATAATATAACACAGAAATTGCGACTACTGCCTATTGACCAATATATATTTATGGGAGTTGGTGCAAAAAATTTTAAAACTGAAAATGACAAAATTAAATATTACGAGAAACGCCTAAAAATCAATATTAAAGGTGACCCTTTTGTAGATTCAACAACATTTATTTATTAGTATTCAATTCTGTTACTTTTTTGCAGCCAAATTGGGTTGCAAAAAAGAATCCTATCATGATAATTAATAGCTTTTTCATGATATTATTTTTTAGAATTTAATAACGCAATCATCAATGTTCGGATCTCCGGTAATTCCATTAAATTCAAACCTCCTCGCCTCAATTACTTCATCTTTTACCTTATCATATTTAAACTCCGTATTTACTCCAAATGCAAATACGATTCTCTTAGCGTTTGTTCGGAGAAATTTATAAGGCCCGTTTGTTGGGTTTATAATTGTATCAAATGAAACTGATTTTATTCCATCATCTGGATTAATATCATATGTCGTTCTTCAGAGTTTCGTAGACACCAAAGTTAAATATATTTTTTACCCACCAACCCCTGAAGTTTAAATAATTTTTCTTGAATCGATATATATATTTAATGTTAACAGACTATTAATAAAAAATTAATCGAATTGGTTTCCGACTATATATACCTCATCACAACAAGGTACACCAAAGGTACAAAAACAAGCAAAATAAACTAATAATAAGACAAAACAAACTTATAGCAAAATTATAAAACAATTCATAATACATTGTTTAACAATGATTT
>CAIKXD010000214.1 GCA_903831265.1 uncultured Bacteroidota bacterium | reverse complement strand
CAGTAGAGAATTCTTTTGCTGATAAAAATTGATTTGATTTCACTGTCTTTTTTTAACTCTAGAGTATTGTTTACCATGGAAAGAGTTTAATTAACCTACCTCTAACAGCGCTCACCAAAAATTTGGGCATTTAGATTAATTGAAACATTGTGGACTTTTGTTACATTCGTGCTGCTTAAAACATTTCGTTCACCAATCCCAAACTTCTGGTGCCCGCGAAACGTTAGCAGCAAGGCTTACTTATTTCCAAGTGTAACTTTTTAGGTTCATTTTAGGTTTACGCGTTTTGTAATTTATATAAACCGAATGGAGATAAGAAGAACCTATGACACTAGAGTAAAATATTTAGTTCGAGCTGGTCTACTGCCAGAAGTTTATCGAAAGCAAATTCATAGAAGTTTGATCAGTAAATGGAAACGCGAAGATCCTTAAAAGTATTACGGCTATGAACTCAATGATGATATTGGCGAGCTATATGAGGTTCTGAAAAAAGTATCAGATGATGAGTTGATTCAAAAAACTGTCCGTAATTTATACAGAATAAATAAGATTCTAAAAGATTCTATCGGAGTTGGCAGAGAATATATTTTAAGGCTCAAAGAACATAAGAGTAAAATAGTCCGTGTAATTCAAAACTCAAAAGACACAATCGGTATAAGTAAATGTATAAGACTTTTTGGAATAGCAAAAAGTACATTTAGAACATGGTCAATGGAAGAGTATTTTCATTGTAATCATTCAATCACAAAGCTGTGTAATAATGCATATCCGCAACAATTAACAGTAAAGGAAATACATAAAATGCATAGAATGTTGGTCAATGAAAAGTTTTTACATTGGCCAATTGTTTCTCTCGCTTATTATGCAATGCGAAAATCGATATTAAAAGCGCATCCAAACACTTGGTACAAGTATGCCAAATTGATGAAGATAAAAAGAAGACAAACTCGAAAGTTTATTCCCAAGTATGAAACAGGTTTGAGAGCTCAATTCCCAAATGAAAAATGGCATGCAGATATTACCTTATTCCAAACTGCTGACGGTTTTATGTCCTATATTTTTTTGGTTGTTGATAATTTCTCAAGATGTATTATTTCATGGAGAGTAGCGTCAACTAAATCAGCAAAAGTAAGGCTTGAAACATTTATTGAAGCAATTAACCAGGCTGGAATATTACCGGAATCAAGTAAGTTAAGCAAAACTGATTTAATTGTAGATGGAGGCAAAGAGAATAATAATAAATCGGTAGAAAACTTCATTGAAAAATATCCAAATGAGAAATTAATCGCATTAAAAGACATAGAGAAATCTAATTCTTTAGTCGAAGCAGTAAATCGAATTTTAAAATACGATTATTTATTTCGGCGCCAAATTCAGAATCAGAGTCAATTAATAACGATAATGCAGAATGTTGTAATTCCTGATTACAATAATACAAGACCTCATGGCTCGTTAAAAGGTTTAACACCTTTTGAAGCTTATACACAAGTAAAGCTGAATTATAGAAAGATTCGAGAGAAGATGTTTAAAGCACACAAAGAAAGGCTATGCTATAATAAATCGTTCTCTTGTCTTGGTTGTCCATTTGATTGTAAGAATCGAAATTGAGAATCTGAAATTTTAAATTCAATAACTATGAAAAATGAAAATCACTTAGTATATTTGCTTTAAACATTGGATGTTTCTTATAAGAAACATATTTTGTTATTAGTTCTTGTGATTTCACAAAGGTATTTATACTTCAAATCAATTAGCGATAAGCCCAGCTGCTAACAGCGCTCACCAAAAATTTGGGCATTTAGGTTAATTGAAACATTGTGGACTTTTGTTACATTCGTGCTACTTAAAACATCACGTTCACCAATCCCAAACTTCTGGTGCCCGCGGAACGTTAACCCCAAGCGGTTTTTAAACTCAACAAGAGAAAATGAATTCATGAAAGTATTACATTCGTGTAAACCAAATAGATGGTAGCAGCATGCAGCAAAAATTCATTTACCAAAAGCAATAAAAATATGACGAGGCTGTTTTTTTCCTGCTTATTATTTTTCGTTTCAGTTTATTGCAAAGCACAAAGAGAAGCTGATGCTTTTTATTATGGTGGTTGTTGGGGTGATCCACCCTGCTGGTGTAATACTCCAAATCAAGGCAACGTGTTTTTATTTAATGAGGATTCGCTTCAACAAATCATCGACCCGGCTTGCTTGCCATTAAGGCGATATTTGTCAGGTGCCAGCTTCAGCGACCGTTATACTGGTGAATTGCTTTTTGCTAGTAATGGTTGGCGATTAATCAATGGGCAAGGTGATGTGTTAGCGCATAAGTTGTGGTTCGACGATATTCCCCACCCGGGTGATTCGCCGGATACCACTACCGTAAATGTTACCGCAGGTCCTTTGTTTTTAAATGATCCTG
>CAIKXD010000213.1 GCA_903831265.1 uncultured Bacteroidota bacterium | reverse complement strand
TATTACAAGTTAATTAAACATGACGAAAAAGGTAAAAAAGCAGTAGAAGGTGATGTGTTGATGATGGATATGGTGTACAAGAACGATAAAGATAGCGTCATCTTTAACTCTGTTACTCAAGGTAGAAAAGTTCCTGTGCCTTTAACTAAACCTTCATTTAAAGGTGGTTTAGAAGAAGGTTTC
The DNA here is from genome assembly GCA_903831265.1 of uncultured Bacteroidota bacterium. Classification (GTDB taxonomy): domain Bacteria; phylum Bacteroidota; class Bacteroidia; order UBA4408; family UBA4408; genus CAIKXD01. Next base: position 18,079 of record CAIKXD010000213.1, on the reverse strand, counting down.
GCAATGTTAGCACCTGGCGATAGTGCAAGTTTTATTGTAAGTGCAGATTCATTGTTTATCAAAACTTTTGGTATGAAAGAATTGCCAAAAGAAATTACTAAAGGTAGCATGCTTACCTTTTATTTAAAGGTACATGAAATTAAAAGTAAGGCCGAGATAGAAAAAATGCGCGAAGAGAAAATGGCTGTTGCTGAGGCAGAGGCCGCAAAAAATAAAGTTGAAGAAAAAACAAACTTAGATAAGTATCTTTCCGATAATAAAATCTCAACAGCGCCAACACAAAGTGGCCTTATTTTCATTGAAAAAGTAAAAGGAAAAGGAGCTAATGCTGAAAAAGGAAAGAAAGTTAAAATGAACTATGTAGGCAAATTGTTGGATGGCACAATATTCGATACTAACAACGAAAAAGTAGCCAAAGAAAATAACATGCACCAAGAAGGCAGAACTTATAATGCTTTTGAATTCACTGTTGGAAATGGAGAGGTTATACCAGGTTGGGATGAGGCATTACCAATGATGAAGGTGGGCGGAAAAGCTACATTTATTATTCCTTCTAATCTTGCTTATGGCGAAATGAATCAAGGTCCAATAAAGCCATACAGTACATTAGTATTTGATGTTGAATTATTAGAGGTTAACTAATATGAAAGGCAAAAGTCTGCTCCTATTTTTAGTTCTAATTTATAGTGTAGCCTTTGCTCAAAAAAAGAGTGCCTTTCAAAAAACACCAACCGGCCTAGAGTACAAAATTTATCATAACGGCGGTAAAGTAAAACCTGTTGCTGGCGATTTAATTAAAACAATTTTAGTTTACACTAATCATAAAGATTCTGTCATCTTTGACTCCCGAAAAGTTAAAAATGAAAATGTTTTTGAATTGTTAGCACCAACATTTAAAGGTGGTTTGGAAGAAGGTATGTTAATGATGGCCATTGGCGATTCAGCTGTGTTTAAAGTAAATGCCGATTCGGTTTATGCAAAAACATTTAAAATAAAACGCCCCAATTACGTTAAAAAAGGATCTAAACTTACTTTCCGAATTAAACTTTTAGGTATAAAAACCAAGGAGTCTATTGACCAAAGAACTCCCGAAGAAATTGAAAAGGATAACGAAGCCCGAAGATTGGCCGAGCCTAAATTAATTCAAGACTTTATCAACTTAAATAAAATTGAAACGCTGGCCTCCGAGTCTGGTTTGTATTATATCGAGAGGCAAGTGGGTAGCGGTCCTGCAATCACTAAAGAAAACAAAGTAAAAATTATTTATAATTGTACCACCTTAGATGGCGCTATTATTGACACGCAAACCAACCCTATTGAAATTGATATGGCTGCGGGAAAAATTACAAAAGGGATGGAAGAGGGCTTGTTAAAAATGAGTATGGGAGCAAAGGCTACATTAATTATTCCTAGTAGTTTGGCTTTTGGAAAAAGAAAAATAAGTACTGTTTTACCCTACACAACTTTAATTTACGATTTAGAAGTAATTGAAGTAAACTAAGTTAAAGAATGAATTTAAGAAACACTTTTATTGCGTTTTCCTTTACTGCTTTTAGTATTGTAATTTCTGCTTGTTCTAATAATACTACTTCAACCAGCATTATTGTTAAACCATTTGATGTAAAAGGCTTAGATACTTTGTCCACCCCCTCGGGTTTAAAATATTTGAAAGTAAAAAGTAATCCGGCGGGCAAATTACCCGTTAATGGTAAAGAAGTAAAAGTACATTATACAGGTTTTTTTACTAACGGTAAAATTTTTGATAGCTCCGTGCAAAGAGGCGAAGCATTGCCATTTACCCTTGGTATAGGTCAGGTAATTAAAGGTTGGGACGAAGGTATTGCGCTTTTGCGTGAAGACGAACAAGCCAGATTAATTATTCCTTACAATTTAGCTTATGGTATCGATGGCAGTGGACCTATTCCGCCAATGTCGACGCTGATATTTGATGTAGAGTTGATTGAAGCAGCTCAATAAAGCACAAAAAAAGCCCCAATGCATTGCACTGGGGCTTTTTTGTAAATTCTTAATTATTAAAATCTCTCTAAAGAAGAAAAGAAAAAGTTACCTTCGATGGCAGCATTTTCATCGCTATCAGAACCATGAACTGCATTGGCAGCAATAGATTCGGCATATATTTTACGAATAGTACCTTCAGCAGCTTTAGTTGGATCTGTGGCTCCAATTAGGTTTCTGAAATCGGCAACAGCATTTTCTTTTTCTAGAATAGCAGCTACAATTGCTCCAGACGACATATAATCAACTAATTCGCCATAAAAAGGTCTTTCCTTATGCACTTCATAAAATGAACCAGCCTGCTCTTTTGTAAGTTTGGTATATTTCATTCCTACAATGCGAAATCCTGCATCATTAATCATTTTTAAAATCCCTCCGATGTAGTTTTTTGCTGTTGCATCGGGTTTAATCATTGTAAAAGTTCTGTTTGTTGCCATAGTATTGCTTTATTTTTCGGGCGCAAAAGTACAATTTTTTTTGTGATGCTAAAACTATACATGAGTAAATGAGTGCTAATATGTTTTATTTGTATTCAATATATACAAATAAAACAAATAAAATTAGGCAGGCTGCAGACCTAATTCTTTGGCAAAGTCAAACATAAATTTTTTAGCATCTTCAACATTATTTCCAATCTCTCCCTCTAAAATTGCCTCTCTAATTGCATTTTTAATCAAACCAATTTCTTTTGATGGTTTTAAATTAAATATTTTCATAATGTCTTCACCGCTTATAGGTGGCTGCCAATTGCGTAAATTGTCTTTTTCTTCTACTTCTTTCAACTTCACCTTTACCAATTCAAAATTGGCTAAATGCTTTTCCTTTTTAAATTCATTTTTGGTAGTAATGTCGGCCTCGCACAATAACATTAAATCATCAATATCATCTCCTGCTTCAAACAATAATCTGCGTAATGCACTATCTGTTATAGTTTCCTTCGAAAGTACAATAGGTCGTAAATGCAGTAGTACCAATTTTTGTACATACTTCATTTTTTCGTTTAATGGTAATTTTAGTTCATTAAATATTTTAGGGACTAAACGCGCTCCCTTGTCCTCATGCCCATGAAAGGTCCAGCCAGTGCCTTCTTCAAATCTTTTGGTATGTGGTTTTGCTATATCATGTAAAATGGCAGCCCATCGCAACCAGAGGTTATCAGTGGTTTTGCAAATATTATCAAGCACTTCAAGTGTATGATAAAAGTTGTCTTTGTGTGCTTTTCCTTTAATTACATCAACACCATGCAGGTTTGCCATCAATGGAAATATCAATTTTAGTAATCCAGTGTCAAACAATAATTTAAAACCAACAGAAGGAGTTTTCGAGGCAATTATTTTATTAAGTTCATCAGTAATTCTTTCCTTAGAAATGATGCTAATTCTTTCTTTATATTTATGTATAGCTTCTATACAATTAGCATCAATAGTAAAATTAAGTTGTGTGGCAAATCTTATGGCACGCATCATACGCAGTGGATCGTCACTAAAGGTAACAGAAGGATCTAAAGGTGTAATGAGCTTCTTTTGAGCAATCATTTCTAAGCCATTAAAAGGATCTACTAGCTCGCCATAATTTGCTGCATTTAAACTAATAGCCATTGCATTAATGGTAAAGTCTCTTCGGTTTTGATCGTCATGCAATGTTCCGGCTACCACTTCAGGATTGCGCGAATGGGCACTGTATGATTCCTTTCGAGCACCAACAAACTCAAGATCTAAATCTTGATACTTAAACATGGCGGTGCCGTATGTTTTAAAGATATTTACTTTAAGGTTTTTGTCAATTTTTGCGGCCACTTTACTGGCTAACAAAGTACCATCACCTACCACCACAAAATCAATGTCTTTGCACTCTCTACCTAAGATAACATCGCGCACATATCCTCCAACCACATAACAAGGTAAATTTAATTCTTGAGCAACAGTGGCAATAGTTTTAAAGATTGGATTTTTTATATGAATTAAACAATCCATTCCTATTGAGCGCATATTTTTTTGTAAAGGTTAAACATATTTTCAGCACAAACCGCTGGTTTAAATTGCTGCGCATAGGCATATCCGGTTGCTATCATTTCTTTTCGTTTTGCTTCATCATTCAGCACCAATCTAATGGCGTCAGCCAATTCTTCTGCATTGTCGGGATCAACAAATACACTTCCGGGACCAGCAGCTTCTGGAAAACAACCGCCACGAGTAGTAATTACTGGCACTTTTGAAGCCAATGCCTCGAGGATAGGAATGCCAAAACCTTCATAAATTGAGGGGTAAACAAAGGCTTTTGCTTTTCTGTAAATAAGTGGCATTAAAGCATTGTTTACACTTTTCATAAATACAACACGTCTTTCTAATCCAAAGCGCTCTACATAGGCACTTACCTCTTTTAAATAAGAGGTTTCTTTACCAACAACAACTAAAGTTACTTGCATGGTTTTGTCTAATTCATGTATGGCTCTAACCAATGCTAATAAATTTTTTCTCTGCTCTACAGTTCCTACATAAAGGATATAATTATCTGGTAATAATTTTTCGGGCGAATTGTCATTGGTAGTATATTCATTGTCATAAAAAAAATTCTCATCGCATGTCTGGTAAATTACATGTATTTTCTCCTTGGGCACATCTAAGAACTCAATAAGATCGTTTTTAGTTTGTTCACTCACTGCTACAATTCCATCTGCTAAGGCGCACGATTTTTTTGTTTTTACGGTATACATTTTTCTGTCTGCCGCATTGTAAAACTCAGGATAGCGCATAAAAATTAAATCATGTACCGTAATTAATTTCTTAGCTTTCATGAGGTGGCTATTCAATGGAATTTCATTGCTTAAACCATGGTATAAATCCAAATTAAGTTGATTGGCATTTTTTGTAATACCGTATGAACGCCACCAGCCCGGAAATTCCTTGCCCCAAAAACTTTGGGGTTCCACCAAATGAATGTTTGATTTTTTTTCTAGAAAGTCATGTAATTTATACCTGCTCGTATCTGAATTAAACAGAAAATAATCTTCTAGAGGATTGTTTTTTATAATACCACTAATCAAATTTCTTGAATAGTTGCCTAAGCCACTTTTATTATTGAATGCTCTTTTTGCGTCAAATCCAATCTTCATGCTATTATTTTTTAGAATTACATTAGGATATTTTACACAGTTTCAGCTACAATATCCTTCTCAATTTTTAAATGATCAATAATAAAATCTTGTCTTTCTGGTGTGTTTTTACCCATGTAAAATTGAAGCATTTCTTCTAGTATTACCGCTTTGGTAATAATCACTGGGTCAAGCCTTATATCCTTTCCAATAAAGTGTTTAAACTCATCAGGTGATATTTCTCCTAAACCCTTAAATCGTGTAATCTCTGGTTTTGGCCCTAGTTTATTAATAGCATTTACACGTTCTTCATCACTATAGCAATAAATGGTTTCCTTTTTATTTCGCACTCTAAATAAAGGGGTTTGTAAAATATAAAGATGCCCATTTTTAACTAAGTCTGGAAAAAATTGTAAGAAAAAAGTAATGAGCAGCAAACGTATGTGCATGCCATCTACATCGGCATCTGTGGCTAATACAATATTATTGTAGCGCAAATCATCCATGCCATCTTCAATGTTTAAAGCACTTTGTAAAAGATTAAACTCTTCGTTTTCGTAAACTATTTTTTTAGTTAAACCAAAGCAGTTTAATGGCTTTCCTTTTAAACTAAAAACGGCCTGTGTGTTTACATCCCTAGTTTTAGTGATACTACCACTTGCCGAGTCTCCCTCACATATAAAAAGTGTAGTGTCTAAACTTCTTTCATCGTTACTATTAAAATGTACACGACAGTCTCTTAATTTCTTATTGTGCAAACTTGCTTTTTTTGCTCTTTCGCGCGCTAATTTCCTAATGCCTGAAAGCTCTTTGCGTTCCTTTTCACTTTGTACTATTTTTTGCAAAAGCAACTCCGCTGTTTCAGGATTTTTATGCAAAAAATTATCCAAGGCTTCCTTCACAAAATCATTGATAAAGGTTCTTATGGCGATACCATCAGGTGCAATTACTTGCGAGCCTAACTTAGTTTTAGTTTGTGATTCAAAAACAGGCTCTTGAACTTTTACACTAATGGCCGCAACAATAGACGTGCGAACATCTACTGCTTCAAATTCTTTTTTATAAAACTCTCTAATTGTTTTTACAACTGCTTCTCTAAAGGCGCCCTGGTGCGTTCCTCCTTGCGTGGTATGCTGCCCATTAACAAACGAATAATATTCTTCGCCATAATGAGTGCCATGTGTAAACGCTACTTCAATGTCATTTCCTTTTAAGTGTATAATCGGATATAAAATATTACCACTTAAATTCTGAGTCAATAAATCATGTAATCCGTTTTCTGAATAAAATTTATTTCCATTTAAATAGATGCTTAAACCTGTGTTGAGGTAAACATAGTTCCAACACATTTTTTCAACGTACTCCATCAAAAAATGAAAATTCCCAAATATTTTTTCATCAGGAATAAAAACTACCTGAGTCCCCTTTCTAAGCGTGCTTTCTGCAATAGCATCATCTTTCACCAATACCCCGCGCTCAAATTCAGCTGTTTTTATTTTTTCATCTCTTACCGAAGAAACTTTAAAGTATGAGGCCAACGCATTCACGGCCTTGGTTCCCACACCGTTTAATCCAACCGACTTTTTGAAAGCTTCACTGTCGTATTTAGCGCCAGTATTAATTTTTGAAACTACATCAACTACTTTACCTAATGGTATGCCACGACCATAATCACGCACCTTAACAACTTTTTCTTTGATGGTAATTTCAATAGTTTTACCATAGCCCATCACATACTCATCAATACAGTTATCGATGGTTTCCTTTAAAAGGATATAAATTCCATCATCTTGCGAAGAACCATCACCTAATTTTCCAATATACATCCCTGGCCTTAGTCGGATATGCTCTTTCCAATCAAGGGTTTTTATACTGTCTTCGTTATAATTTGCTTCTGCCATGTTTTTATTATTTTGATAAAAGCTTAAGCTAATTCTATTATACGTTAAATCTAAAATGCATTACATCGCCATCGGCAACAATATATTCTTTTCCTTCAACTCTTAACTTTCCATTATCTCTGCATGCCGCCTCCGAACCATATTTCACAAAATCATCATATGCTATTACTTCTGCTCTAATAAATCCTCTTTCAAAATCAGTATGTATTACACCTGCTGCCTGTGGCGCACTCATTCCTGTGGTGATGGTCCATGCGCGAACTTCCTTAACTCCCGCAGTAAAATAAGTAGAAAGGTTTAATAATTTGTATGCCGACTTAATCAATTTATTTACACCTGGCTCTTCTAGTCCAATGTCTTGCAAAAAAGACTGACGGTCTTCATAACTTTCTAATCCTGCAATTTCTGCTTCCATAGCAGCAGTAATAATTATTACTTCAGCACTTTCGTTTTTAACAGCTTCTTTAACTGCATCAACATGTTTATTACCTGTTTTTACTGATGCCTCATCTACATTGCAAACATACATCACTGGTTTTGCGGTCAATAAATAAATATCTTCAATATGCTTTCTATCTAATTCATTTACCGGTGCCGAACGCGCTGCCTGCCCCGATTCTAAATGTTCTTTGTATATCTTCAACACTTCAAAAGCTTTTTTAGCATCTTTATCTGTGCCAACTTTTGCTGCCTTTTCTGTTTTTTGCAATTTTTTTTCTAATGAGTCAAGGTCTTTTAGTATCAACTCATAATCTATCGTTTCCTTATCTCTTACTGGATTAACTTGCCCATCAACATGCACCACATTTGGGTCATCAAAGCACCTTAACACATGTAAAATTGCATCGGTTTCTCTAATGTTTCCTAAAAATTGATTGCCCAATCCTTCTCCTTTGCTGGCACCTTTCACTAAACCGGCAATATCTACAATTTCAACATTTGTTGGCAATACACGTTCAGGTTTCACTAGCTTTTCAAGCACAGCTAATCGCTCATCAGGCACGGTAATTACACCCACATTGGGTTCAATTGTGCAAAAAGGAAAGTTTGCTGCTTGCGCCTTAGCGTTTGATAAGCAATTAAATAAAGTTGATTTCCCTACATTTGGTAAACCTACTATTCCACATTGTAAACCCATACTATAGCTTCTTTATATTTTATTGATGATTATTGTTTGTATTTTTTTATAATCGGCAAATATACTCATTTTGCTCCCTTATTTAATACTAAAAAATAATAGTGTTTTCATAGTTTTCAACAATAATTAAAGTTTATGAACAAGCTTTTTTAGCAGAGGCAATTGCATTACTTTCGTAAAAATTTTTATCCTATGTCATCTATTAAAGATTTAGAAAGTTTAAGCGCTCAGGTAAGAAGAGATATTGTTAGAATGGTGCATGCCGTTAATTCCGGACACCCGGGTGGTTCGTTGGGTTGCACCGAGTTTTTAGTGGCTTTGTATTTTAAAATAATGAAACATGATCCACAGCCTTTTGATATGGATGCCAAGGAACAAGATGTTTTCTTTTTATCTAACGGACATATTTCTCCTGTTTTTTATAGTGTTTTGGCGCGTGCTGGCTATTTTGATGTTGCTGAGTTAGCTACTTTTAGAAAATTAAACTCACGTTTACAAGGGCATCCAACTACACATGAACATTTGCCTGGTGTAAGAATGGCATCTGGCTCACTTGGTCAAGGAATGAGCGTTGCCATTGGTACTGCTTTGGCTAAAAAAATGAATGGCGATCAACATTTAGTATATACTTTGCATGGCGATGGCGAGCTGCAAGAAGGCCAAATTTGGGAAGCCGCTTTGTTTGCACCAGCCAATAAAGTAGATAATTTAATTTGCACCGTTGATTACAATGGTCAACAAATAGACGGCTCAACAGAGCATGTATTGAGTTTAGGAAATTTAGCTCAAAAATTCGAAGCTTTTGGATGGTCGGTGCTTACTATTAATGATGGTAATAACATGACACAGGTGCTTGAAGGTCTTGAAAAAGCTAAAACCCTTACAGGAAAAGGAAAACCTGTAATGGTAATTATGCACACAGCGATGGGCGCTGGTGTAGATTTTATGATGGGAAGTCACAAATGGCACGGTGTGGCACCAAATGATGACCAATTAGCACTGGCGCTTGCCCAGTTGCAGGAAACCTCCGGTGATTATTGATAAACAACAAAAATGGAAAATGAAAATTTAAGGTATGGCGATTTTGCATATTTAAAAGTAAAAGAAATAACCAATTTCGGTGCATTTTTAGATACTGGTGGTGATAAAGATATACTCCTGCCTTTTAGTGAACAGAGCAAAAAAGTAGAACAAGGCAAAGGTTATATTGTAGCTATTATTGTTGATGAACTAACCGAAAGGCCCATAGCTACGCAGAAATATCGAAAATATATCAACGAAGATACCGCTGCCTTAAAAGTAGGACAAGAAGTCAACCTCCTGCTCACACACTTTACTGCACTTGGCGCTAATGTTATTATTGATAATGAATTTGAAGGTTTAATTTATACCAATCAAATTTTTAAAAAAGTAAAAGTAGGCGATCAGTTCAAAGGATTTATAAAAGAAATACGTGCTAATGGCAAACTAGATGTTGTCATCCAAAAACAAGGTGTTGAAGCCATACAAAATGATACCGAAATTCTGGTTAATTATCTTAAATTGCATCATGGATTTGCCGCTATTGGCGATTTTTCGGAACCAACGCTGATTTACAGAGAACTAGGAATTAGTAAAAAAGCATTTAAAAAAGCAGTTGGAGGCCTTTACAAACAAAAAATTATAAGCATTACCGAAACGGGTATACAGCTCATTAAGGATGTTTTACCGGAAGGCGAATAGACTACTTATCAGCTAATCAAAGCGTTTTACTTTAAATTCAGGGTGTGACCTAATTTCTCTTTTTTAGTCTTTAAATAAAATTGATTGTGCTCATTCGAAGCAATTTCAATAGGCACATTTTCTACTATTTCTAATCCATAGCCAATTAAACCTGCACGTTTTTTAGGGTTGTTACTTAATAATCTAATTTTACTTACACCTAAGTCGCGCAGTATTTGAGCACCAACACCATAATCGCGTTCATCCATTTGAAAGCCTAATTGAATGTTGGCTTCCACAGTATCTAAACCTTCTTCTTGCAATTTGTAGGCTTTAAGTTTGTTTAATAACCCAATCCCACGCCCTTCTTGATTCATGTATAAAACAATTCCTTTTCCTTCTTTTTCAACCATGTTCATTGCTGCATGCAGTTGTGGACCGCAGTCGCATCGGCATGAGCCAAAAATATCGCCAGTTAAGCACGATGAATGCACGCGAACTAAAACAGGTTCATCGGGCTCCCAACTGCCTTTTATTAATGCCAAATGATCTTGGCCTGTTGTTTTTTGTTTGTAGGCAATTAGGTTAAAATCGCCCCATTGCGTTGGCATTTTTACCGTTACTTCTTTGTCTATCAAACTTTCGTGCGATAAACGGTATTTTATTAAATCCTCAATAGAAACAATTTTTAAATTGAATTTCTCTGCAATTAAAAATAAATCCTTTAAACGAGCCATGGTGCCGTCTTCATTCATTATTTCTACTATTACACCAGCAGGTTCAAAGCCTGCTAAGCGAGCAAAATCGATAGCTGCTTCGGTATGGCCAGCCCTTCGTAAAACACCTCCACGCTTTGCTCTTAATGGAAAAATATGGCCTGGTTTTCCTAATTCTTCTGGTCTTATTTCTGGGTTAATAAGAGCTAATACAGTTTTGGCTCTATCTTGTGCCGAAATACCAGTGGTACAACCATGACCAATTAAATCAACAGAAACAGTAAATGGTGTTTCGTAAGCAGCGCTATTATTAGATACCATTAACTCCAAATTAAGCTGATCGCAACGATCTTCAATCAAAGGAGCGCATATTAACCCTCTTCCATGAGTGGCCATAAAATTGATAATTTCTGGGGTAACACTGCGTGCAGCAGTTAAAAAATCACCTTCATTTTCCCTGTCCTCATCATCAACAACTATAATCACCTTACCAGCCTTAATTTCTTCTATAGCTTCTTCAATGCGATCTAATTTATTTTTCATATTTAATATTTACTGCAAAAGTATAGAATTAAACTATGTTAACTTGTACGCAGCAAAATTTTTACACAATAATTTCAAAACGTAACTGGCAATTAATCACAATTAAATGAAATGTTCAATATTTAACATCTATTTTACATCCAAATATTTGTTACAATCACAATAACATTTACTTTTGCGCAAAATTTTAACCAAATAATTAACCAAAAAACAAATCAAATGAAAAAATTAACAAAAGCAGTTTTAGCAATTTTAGTAGTTGCTTCTTCTATTACAGCTTGTAAAAAAGGTGATGATGATCCGGGATTGTCTTTAAGTTCAAGAAAATCTCGCTTAGCTGGTGAGTGGAAAGTAGATTCTTATGAATTGGCTACAACTGATGTATCAACTAATAACGGTGTAAGCACTGTTACCACCGAAACATCTGTTAACAGTACAAAAATTAATGGCGCTACAATAACCACTAATTCTAATGTTACTTCTACAGCGGCTGGTTTTACAAGCTATACAGAGTCTGAAACAGGAACTGTGTCTGAATTTACTTATACAATCGAAAAAGATGGTACTTGGAAATCTAAATTGGTTACCAAAATCACCTCATCAACTATAACAGGTGGTGGTGCTTCATTTACTGACGCTGAAAACCGTACAACTACACAAGAATCTGAAGGTACATGGCAGTTTTTAGGTAGTAACAAGGGTGCTGAATTAAAAAACAAAGAAGCAGTTTTATTGTCAACAGCTAAAACAGTAACAACTACAGTAAATATCTCCACTACAGGTACTACTGACCAAAGTACTCAAACTGAAACTGAAACTTACGCTCTAAACGAAGTAACTGAAGTTTGGACATTATCTCAATTAGCTAAGAAAGAAATGGTAGCTAACATTCAAATTGATAACAAATATGATGGAAGTACATCTTTTACAACTGGTTCAACTTCAACTACGGTTAAAAATGGTCCATATACAAGTAAAGGAACCATTACAGTAAAATTTTCTCAAGAGTAATTAAGTTTAGTAGTTTTCTTAATTTAAAAAGCCGCATCGAAAATTCGATGCGGCTTTTTAATTGCCTAAAGGTTTATTATGCTGAGTAAAAACCTAATTATACCGATTACACTTTCAATTTAGTCCAATTGCGGCCAAGCCTTCTTGTACTAATTTCAGGTTGTATCGGCATTAACTATTGTAAATTTATTAAACAGCTTTGGACTATTTAATAAATACAATTGGTATTACTTCTTAGCGATTATTTAAGAAACTATAATTGTAAATTCCTTTTTATCTACCTCTGCTAACGCTATTAATTGGTCAATAATATTATTTCCAAATTTTAAATTTAGCCACAAAATGTTTTCGTAGCGCTCTTGTAAGCCACCTTCGGGAAATAAACTATCTTTTATCTTTTTAAGTTGATTAATACTAATATCATGTTTGTTTTTTTGTGCCTTTGCTGCTTTTTGAGCAAGCATTTCAATCGATTTTAGCGCTTTCATTTTTTCACCTTCTGCAGTGGCTGCAAGCGTGGCATCAATAGCTGCAATTTTTGTTTTTATTTGCTCAAAAAGCTCACGGGTTAGCGCTTCTTCATGATTAAAAAGAAGTTCTTCTACACCCATGTTTTTCAAAGTTTTTGCTGTTAATGTTTCAATCGAATCAAATAATTCAGCGGGCGAAATACCCAGTTGTGTTAACTTTTCTGATTGCTTACTATCAATCCATAGAAAAGAGTTTCTTAAAGCCAACATTGGAAAATAAATCTGATGTGCATCAAAAACTCCCTTCAACTCAAACCAATAAGATAATTCGCCTGCACCTCCAATGTACACCAAATTAGGTAAAATACACTCTTGGTATACTGGCCTCATAATTACATTAGGACTAAATCTTTCGGAAAATTCCTCTATTTCTTGAAGCAATTGTGCTTCATTAAATGTAATTTCAGTTTCTAAAACTTTGTAAATATGATTTTCTAAGGTAATACGACTTCTTAGCTTATCTTTAAGATAAAAGAAATTAATGTTGCGCGGTTTAACCTGAATTTTTTCTTCTTTAATTAGGTTTTGATCCACCAGTTGCTTTATCGTATCAGTAACGGCAGCATGCGATAGTTGATCTAAAATATCTTTCTTAATAATATCCTTAAAACTATCTTTTAGTAAATTATTATCTGGGTCAAGCACTAATAAACCCTTATCGGCAAATAAATTAAGTACTAAATATCTTGTGGCTTCTGCTAAACTATTATTACTCAAATAAGCCTTTAAAACATGGGCAAAGTAATTAAAATCGCTGACTTTATCGCCTAAAAGCTGATTGATTTCATTTAAAAATTGTTCAATTCCGGCAGTTGAAATGCGACCTGTAGCGCCTTCAACATCCTTATTCCAGGTTATTTTTTTATTGAAAATATGGATGTGATTTATTTCTTCAAAATCATGATCCTCAGTAGCCATCCAATATACTGGTACAAAGTTATATTGTGGATAGCGTTTTTTTAATTTACTACATAAGTTAATAGCAGAGGCTATTTTGTAAATAAAATATAAAGGCCCTGTAGCCAGGCACAGCTGATGGCCTGTAGTAATAGTAAATGTGTTTTGCGATTTAATTAATTCAACAGTTGATGCTAAGCCAGTAAACTGATCATAAAATGGAGCATGTTGCTGATTTAATACTTCAAATAAATCAACTCTATTAATATCATATTTTTGCCTTTCCTCTATTGCCTTTTCAAAATTTTCGATGTCGAAATAATGGTTATAAAAAGGCCTTAAACTTGCATCGTTTGCAATGTAGGCTTTAGTAAGCCCACTAATATATCCGGTGTCGAGTAAAGACACTTTACTAACATTCATAGCAAAAACTTTAGATTAAGTAATTTTCGAAACTGAAAATCGATCCGAATTATTTTTTAGTTGCTCCTTCCTTTTTCTTTCTTCTATATCTCATAAAGAAGTAAATAGCTCCACCAATAATTAAAACTGGCAAAAAGTAAGAAGATGAAACCCCATTGTTTCCTATGCTTACAAAAACCCTACTCCATCTTACTTTATTAAAAATGCTTGTGGATAAATTATCTAAACTTAACCATACAAAAACCGCTTTTCCAACAATATGATCTTCGGGAACAAAGCCCCAAAAACGACTGTCAGCAGAATTATGCCTATTATCGCCCATCATAAAGTAGTAATTCATCTTAAAGGTATAATTGGTGGCTAACAGCCCATTAATGTAGATGGCGTTTTCTTTTATTTCAAGCTTGTTATTTTCGTACACTTCAATTATTCTTTTGTAAATAGGCAGGTTAGTCATATTTAAATTTACCTTTTCTCCTGCTTTTGGAATATTAAGCGCCCCATAATTATCTACATTCCATTTTCTTTCTGGATCAAATGGAAAGATATACTCTGCGTAAACTCCGGGCTTTTCGAACAGTGGCTCAATATGCACCACATTTCCAAATGATTTTATTTTTTCAGCATTTTCTTTGGTCAATGTAAGTTCATAATCGCCCATATTAGAAGTTTGCACTCCTTCAGTAACTTGCATTTCTTTAAATGCTTTTGGATTAAAACCACTGCCATCGGTCTGCACATGGTACTTCCATTGCATTCTTTCGGGCATGTCGGCCATTTTATCGTTAATATATAACAACCCTTTTTTCACTTCTAGCTTATCACCGGGAATACCAACACATCGTTTTATGTAGTTTTCTTGCTTGTCAACAGGCCTAAAATCTTCCATTGGGTAGTTGAATACTACCACATCATTATTTTTTATTTTTCCAAACCCTGGCAATCTAAAATAGGGAAGTTTTATCAATTCAGAATACGATTTAACAGATTCTGTAAAAGGCATGGTATGATGGGCAAATGGGAACGAAATAGGCGTCATGGGAACGCGCGCACCATAGCTTACTTTACTTACAAATAGAAAATCTCCAATTAGCAAAGATTTTTCCATAGATGATGTTGGAATGGTGAATGCTTCAATAAAAAAAGTTCTGATAAAAGTAGCTGCAATTACTGCAAATAAAATTGCATCGCCCCATTCACGTAGAGGTGTCTTTTTCTTGTCACTTTTATGAAATAAATAAAATATTCCGAGGGTTATAATGCACAGGAAAAGAAATAAATATATATTCATTTTCTTTGTTGGAGTGCTTTCTTTTTTAGCCATAAATAATTGGTTAATGTCTGTGTTGCTATTTGCAGCAACGAAGTAAATAAATTTTTCTGTTAACGAAAGTTAAGCCTGTTAATTAGGTTTGATGCTTTATTTGAATTTAAACTTAAAATTGGTTTTCGATGATTATAAAACAGTTGAAACTGATGTTCATCACAAATTTAAAACATCATTCATTCCATAAACTCCTTTTTTTCCTATGAGCCATTTGGCTGCCATAATAGCGCCTGCAGCAAATCCTTCTCTATTAATAGCAGTGTGTTTTATTTCAATTACATCTTGAGCAGATGTATATTTGATAATATGAGTTCCTGGCACATCGGGCTCTCGTATGCTGTGTATAGAAAGGGTATCTTCGTTGGTAAAAACATTATTTTCCCAATTTTTATAATGGCAGTTTTGCATTAGTATTTCCTCTGCCAAAGTAATGGCCGTGCCGCTTGGGGCATCAAGTTTAGCAGTATGATGTATTTCGGACAACGAAATTTTGTATTGCTCATATTTCGACATAACTTGTGCTAATTTGCTGTTCAGCGCAAAAAATAAATTAACACCTAAACTAAAATTGGAGGCTGCTAGCATTGCGCCTCCCACTGCATTACAGGCTTCTTCAACTTCTTTTTGATAGGTATGCCAAGCTGTTGTTCCAACAATAACGGGCGTTCTAGCTTCAAAACATAACATAATATTTTTTACCACTGTTTGAGGAGTGGAAAATTCAATGGCTACATCAGCCTTCCGCAAATTCTCTATGGTTAAATCATTAATATGCGCTTGGTTAATTTTTAATACAATTTCATGACCCTCCTGTAAGGCAATTTTTTCAATGGCTTTACCCATTTTTCCGTAACCTATTAAAGCAATTTTCATACAACTAAATTAAAACCATGAACTTGTTTTCTTACCTCTTTTACTTCCAGAACTTAGCCCCAAAACACCTAATAAGCCTCTTGTAACTTCTCTTGCTATTGTGCGCATTACCTGCTTTCCTGCAGTGCTGCCCAATGCATCAGTAATAATATTTGGTACTGGATTTAGCGAACCGTTTGCTTCTTTACGAGCAATAGGTTTTGCAACTGCAGATTCCTGAGCTTGGTTTGCGCTATTTAATTTGGCATTTAAAATTTCAAAAGCGCTCTCTCTATCAATTTCCTGATTGTATTTTTTTACCAAGGCCGATTGCGCCAATAAATTATTAATCTCCTCTTTACTTAAAACATCCATGCGAGATTGTGGTGCGCAAAGCATCGTATGGGCAATAGGAGTGGGGCTGCCTTTCTCATTCAATACTGTAACCAATGCTTCTCCAATACCTAATTCAGTGAGCATTTTTTCAATATCGTAGTATTCCGATTCCGGATAGTTTTGAGAAATTAATTTTAAATCTTTTCTATCATTGGCCGTAAAGGCGCGGAAAGCATGCTGTACTTTCATACCTAATTGACCGAGTATGGCAGCAGGAATATCAACTGGGGTTTGAGTTACAAAGAAAATTCCCACACCCTTGGAACGAATTAATTTTATTATAGACTCTATTTGATTGAGCAAAGCCTTAGAGGCTTCGTTAAAAATAAGATGTGCTTCGTCAATAAATAAAACCAATTTTGGTTGCTCTAAATCCCCTTCTTCGGGAAAGTTGGCATAAATTTCGGCCAACAAGCTCAACATAAAAGTGCTAAATAATTTAGGATTAGTTTGGATATCAGCTAGTCGCATAATGTTCATAAAACCCATTCCTCTTTCATCAATTCGCAATAAGTCTTCCACCTCGAATGATTTCTCTCCAAAAAAGCGTTCTGCACCTTGTTGCTCTATCTCAATTATTTTTCTGATAATGGTGGAAGTACTAGCGGTGCTAATTCTGCCATATTCTTTTTCTATCTCAACTTTACCTTCGTTGGTTAAAAATTGTAAGGTTTTTTTGAAATCTTTTAAGTCTAGCAGGGGTAAACCATTGTCATCGGCATACTTAAAAACTAAGGAAACAATTCCTGATTGAGTGTCGTTTAATTCTAAAATTTTAGAAAATAAAACAGGTCCAAATTCTATTACAGTTGCTCTTAACTTGGCCCCTGGTTCATTGCTTATACTTAATAATTCGGTAGGATAGGCCAGTGGTTACCATGGTAAACCTATTTTTAGGTGTCGTTGATTTATTTTGTCGTTAGCTATTCCTGCTGCTGCTATACCGCTAAGATCGCCTTTGATATCCATCATTAAGGTAGGAACACCTTTCTCGGATAGGGCCTCGGCAATTTTTTGTAGGGTTTTAGTTTTACCACTTCCGGTTGCACCAGCAATTAATCCATGCCTGTTGAATGTTTTTAGTGGAACTTTAATTTGTGCATTAGGGCTACATTCTCCATCATACATAGCAGCACCAAGTATAATCGACTCTCCTGTAAAACTATAACCAATGTTTATACTTTCAATGAACTTTTCACTCATAGGTAAAATAAATTATTCAGATTTTTTATTAAAAAAACGTGTAAATATAGATGCAACAGCCAATTCAATGATACGTATCCACTTTTCGTATTGCGCAAATTTTTCTGAAAAGCTTGGTATAAAAGTTTGCAGAATTCCATGCAAGCCATCAAAAATATGACCAATTGAATTCCTTTCGGCATTGTTGATAGGTAAAATAGTTTCTAAGGCAATGATGCCTAAATTATCTTGAATATAATTCAACTTTTGGCCAATGGCTTGCTCTTTTTCTTTACAACGTTGTTGTAGCCTTTCTTTTTCTTTTAATAGCGCTTCAATATTATTTATTTTATTC
>CAIKXD010000212.1 GCA_903831265.1 uncultured Bacteroidota bacterium | reverse complement strand
CTCAACTCATCCACTGCTTTTTTGTCATAACTTTAATAAAATTGACTTTATGAAATAATAAAGTATATCTTAGTAAAGACATTAAAAAACCGGCAAATGCTACCGAAGGCTTAGTTCAACAGCCGTTTTGCAAAAGCAGGAATTTGTGGTTCTATGATAGTTTTTCGTAAATTTTAAACGTTGTGCTTCGTAGAAGTTTTGAGGTGAAAAATCGCCACCTCCACCAAGCCCGAAACCGCTAGGCACAGTTATACAATAAAACATAAAGCATGAAATTCAACTTAAAAACATTCAGACTATTTCTATTATTAATTTCTCTTCACCCTCATATATTGAATGCTCAATGGATGCAGTGGGAATGTAGAAGCAATAATTCGCTAAGTGAATTCTCGAATCATATTAATGACATGAAAGAGCGAGGATATGCACCAGTAAATATCAGTGTGGTTACTTATTCCAAAGAGCCAAGAGTATCCAGTATTTGGCAAAAAGCCAATGTTAACGATTGGGCTTGTTGGCATGGGATGGATCAAAATGCCTTTACTGAAAAAATAAAATACTTTAACCGGAAGGGATTAAGTCCAATCGACATTGCAGTCTGGAAAGAAAATGCTGGTGAATTGAGATTCGCTGCTATCTGGCAAAAAATTAATTATGAAGGCGTTGTAGAAATTGGAGTAAACGAAAATGAACTTAGGAAAAAGATTACCAATTATGCCAAAAAAGGATACAGCCCACGAGATTTAAATGGTTATGCTGTAGGTGATGACATACGCTACACTTGTATTTTTGATAAACAACCAAGAGGGCAATTGCTAATCTCTTTTGGCAATAGTGAGAATGAATTTCAAAAAGAATTTGATAAAAACACTCCTCTAGGCTATTATCCTATTGATGTAAATTACTTTAATTATAAAGGTAACATTGTTTGCAATGGCGTATGGGCTAAAGGTGATCTTATATGGGATAATAGAAAGGGATATGATATAGAAGAGTTTCAAAATTACTTGGAAGAAAAAACAGATAATGGCTATTCCCCTATTGATATCGACCAATACTACTTAAATGGTTCTTTTTATTATGGGGCAACTTTAACTAAATCAAAAAAAAATAATCAAATTATTAACCCGAGTTATATTCAGTCAAATATATCGGCGGCATCAATAGCGCAGAAAACTTTACCCATTTCACCTGTAGAACAGCAAACAAAAGTGTGGTGTTGGTTGGCAACAGGCGAAATGATTCTTAAACACTATAATATACCTAATGCAAACCCTTCAGGAAATTATCAATGTGGAATAATTGGTTCGATATTCTATAATTCTCCTTGCTATATTAACTGTTTTAATAGTATTTGTATAAGACCATCCGGTTCAAACCTAAATACACTTAGAATGTTTAAAGACTATTCATGGATTACATCCAAAAAAGTATTTAATTGTCGAGAGGGGTATGAACTTAATTTTAATACTATAAAAACTAACATAGACAAGCAGAAACCTATTCTATGTGGGATTTCACCAGTTAGGAGACAATATTATAGTGGCGCTGAGCATGCAGTTGTACTGATAGGTTATAAAATCATTAATGAGATACCTTTTGTAGTAATAAATGATCCGTTCCCTTACTCAAACGTTGACAACCCTTACCTAAAGGAGGGGGCTTCTTTATTACAGAAAAATCAATATCAGATAAGTCTTCAAACATTTACAAACAAACTATTTTGGCATTGGTCTTTATCAGACATAGAAATTATTTAGCTATGGTTTATAACTTTGAATGGACGCTAAGTTAAGTCAAAAAAACTATCTTGCACAAAAGTTAATAAAACAACAATGGAAAGAAGAAAATTTGACAGGGAATTTAAGCTAAAAGCAGTAGAACTGGAGTTTAGATTAACAGGCATTTTGTAAAAGCGGGGGTTTAGTGCCTTTATAATATTTTTTGTAAATTTAAAAAAGATGTGATTCCTAGTAGTTTTGAGGCAAAAATCATCCCCTTCGCCAAGCCCGAAACAGTCAATGTTATATAAATAAAAATCGCTAAACATAAAACAATGAAAATAGTAATGATCATACTGTCAGTAATCTTAACAGCATTTGCTTTGGTACAACTTTATTTATTATTTGGACAAAGAAATATTGAAAAATACCCTTATGCAGTCAAAAAAAAATATGACCAATTTGAAATAAGAACTTATGAAGCTACTTTATTTACATCAGTCAAACTCAACACAAAAGGCTATGAAAATTCATCCAGAAGAGGCTTCTCTATTTTAGCGGGATATATTTTTGGCAATAATGAAAGAAATGAAAAAATAGCTATGACTTCTCCAGTAACAATGTCCTTAGGGGATTCAGTGACTATGATGTTTATGGTTCCTAAGAAATTAAAGAAGGACATGCTTCCTAAGCCTAATCAATCAGGTATAGAATTTAAGGAAGAACCTGCAAAACAACTTGCTGCGATAAGGTTTAGCGCTTGGGCAAATGATACTAAAATTGAAAAGTATAAACAGAAATTAATAGCTGCTTTAGACGCTGAAGGCATCAAGTATTCTAATCAATTTTATTTTTTTGGCTATAATGCCCCTTTTGAAGTTTTTAATCGAAAAAATGAAGTTTTGGTGGAATTGCAATAAATACTAAAACACCTTATAAATTTATGCATTTAGGTGAATTGCATCACAATAGTGAATGCTTAATATACTCTACTTTCATACCCTAAACCTTAGCAATCAAATCTCACCCAAAATCAATAAAAAAGCAAAATGAATATAACTATCATAGG
>CAIKXD010000211.1 GCA_903831265.1 uncultured Bacteroidota bacterium | reverse complement strand
GATAAAATAATATAAAAAAACACCACAACACTTGCCATGGTGACATTAAGAATGAAAATAAAACAACAGCTTTGAGCCCAATTTTTGCGTAGAAACTTGAAAACTAGCCAAGTTATTTCAAACGCAATAATTGTGGAGGCTTTTTTTAACTCGTTAATGATTGCTATTAGCTCAATGTGTTTGTATACAGTAACTTTTATCCTTTCAACATCCTCGTTTTAAATCAATAAAAATTATTTATCCGTTTCAAATTATTCCTCGAAGTTTTTTACACGCTTCGTAAATTTCATTTGTTAGGTTTTCTAATTTTTGATTATCTGTTAATTTTTCAATGCTAGCATCATTCTATTTCGATAACTGTTACTTGCTTAAATCCTATTGATTTAAAAAACTGAGTTAATAATAATTTTGTTCGTTCCGAGGCTTTTTTTAATAGTTCATCTTTGCATGTTAAATTCTAATATAATTTCATATTATTTGAGAATGCTATAATCTAATTATTCATTTCCATCATCAGTTATAATAAACTGTATTCTTCTATTTTTTTGCTTATTTTCATCCGTATCATTTTCGGCCACTGGTTCAGAACTTCCTTTACCTTCTGTAACCATTCTATCTTCTGCAATGCCTTTTCCTACTAAATAATTTAAAACAGCTACCGCTCTTTTTTTAGATAATTTTTCATTATATTTTACCTTTCCCTCGTTACTTGTATGCCCAACTATTTTAACTTTCAATTTAGGGATTTCATTTAAAAAGGAATAAGCTTCATCTAGTGATGCGTCTGACTCGGTTAAAATAGAATCACTATCATATTTAAATAAAATATCATTGAAATTAACAGATCTGTTTTCTGTATTTGCTCCTGCAGCTATGGCATTTTTAATAGCGGTAATCGTATCTATTTCTGGTTGTATCTCTGGGGTTTTTGATACCACTGGCGCTATAGTTGGAGTAGTAACAACAACTTGAGGTGCTGCAGCAACTTGAGAATCCGGGTTTTTACTTAATAGAAAATAAGCCAATATGCCTAATAATAAGAGTGCTAAAATAAGTATCCACCAAGGGAACTTTTTCTTTTCCTCGGGATTTGTTAATCGTTTAAATAAAATAGGATTAATAATTTCTAAATTATACTCGCCTTTATTAAAGGCTACCTTCTTCTCTACTTTTGTAACCAGAACTCCATATTGTGAAACATGGTTAATTAAGTTTTGTAAATCATTTTCCCCGGTTGATGTATCGGTTGATTCCCAAGATTTTGAAACTAAAACTTCAACACCGTCAATAGTTCTAAATGTCTCTTCGGGCTTAATAAAATGCGAAGCACTAATATCTAAACCCTGCTCCTTACATTCTGTTTTTATACTTCCTGGCTGAATAACACCATATAATCTTTCGGAATATGGCTTAAATAAGGATTTGTAATTTTTAGGCGCAGCGGTATTAATTGAATCTGGCAGCATCTCTTTTAACTCCTCAAAAGTTGCTTTAGGATATAGTTGCATTAAGGCGTCAACTACTCCTAAAGCAGTTCTATTCATGGCTTTTCCTGTAACTTCAATTACACCAGTTTTTAATTCACTCTTTTCTTTTTCAGTTAAGCTATCTTTTACTTTCATAATTTAATTTTATTAAGTTAAGTTAAGCAGTCTAATGCTATAATAATTTATCTTTTGATCCCTCTCAAAAGTTGCATTTATTAATTGAATCCAAGACCAAAATTGTTTTGATTGAAACAAAGCCAATAAAGGTCGTCATTGCGAGGCTTTTTTAGCCGAAGCAATCTCATATATTGGTGTGAGATTACTTCAGTCGTACCTCCTTCGCAATGACGTTCTAAGTTTTAATGCCGACTCTATGAACAAACGCTAATTAAGGGACCCTCTAAAAAATGGCTGAATAGAACACGAATAACACTGATGCGAATGATTTGCAATCATAACATCTATTATTATCCATTTAATTTTTGTTATCCGTGTTCTATTTTTTATCACTGTAATTTTTAGAGTTGCCCTTAAAATAATCTTCTCCTTTTTTTTTATTAAAACCACTCAGGATGAGCAGTTATAATTACAGCACCACCCTTAGATTTAGCAAAAGCATTAAATTCATTTAATGTTAAAGCATTGTGTTCTCCTAAGGAACGATATTTTCTGCCATTTTTTTCATAACATAATTCAACCGCAGCGCCATAGGCTTCTTTATGTCTTGCCTCAAAAGTTCCCACATTCATTCCTGCATTTGTGCTCAATTCATCTGCATCTTTTTTTGTTCTTATACTTGCATGAGTTACATTCCACTTAGGATGATCTACAAAACGAATGTATACATGCGGAAATTTTGCCAACCACTCTTTATTAATGGTTGCAAGGGTTTTGTTGCCCGTAAATTTAATGTCTGCCATAATTTTATTGTTTTTAAAATTTATTCACCTACTCTTTTAACGATTTTCAGTTTCCTCGTTTTTAATCAATAAAAATTATTTATCCGTTTCAAAAGTATTTTTAATCAGTTCAACTAGTATTTTACATTCATCAGCAACAGTATTTACTATGGCTTCCAATTTTTTACTATCCGTTAATGATGTTATACACGCATCATCTAATTTTGAAAAATTAAGCGGAGAGCTTCCAACTAAGATCGTTTTTGATAATACATCCCAAATCCCATTGCCTTTGTCATAACCGCTTTTACATATAGTATTGCGGACATTTTGAAGAATAGCATTTTTTCCATGGTTTTTTATGGTTGTTCCATCCCACGCTCTTAAACAAATATAAACACCTGTCCATGTTGCTTGACAAATATCTAATCTGTATTTTAAACCACCGAACTTAGCGTTTTCAATTGGTATATCTATTTTGCAAATTGTTATATTGGAGGTAGATTTTATAGGGAGTGTTTCTAAAACAATTAACGTTTCTTTTAATTTGTTAACCAGCTGATCAGAGAATGATATACATAAATTTATATTATCTTTTCTCGATATTCCAAGCACTTTAGGTTTATCATTGGCTGCTAAATTGGTTATAGCAGATTGCTCTAAAATAGCTGCAATAACTTCACCTAAATCACGCTCTTTAGGGATAAGCTCCTT
>CAIKXD010000210.1 GCA_903831265.1 uncultured Bacteroidota bacterium | reverse complement strand
TATAAAATAATCTAAATAAATGGCTGCGAAAAAAATACTTTCGTAATTCGTTTAAAATAAAGCTATAATAAAATTGTTGTTTAGCTTATTTAAAGTTAAATTTAAATTAATATTACAATTAGCTGAAAATCAAACTAAAAAATATTGTTTTTACCATCATTTAACCAAATTTTAATTTAATTGTCATACTTAAAATTAACACTTTAACATAATTGTAATGAAAAAACTAATCATTTACATAGGAGTATTGCTTCTGTCCTCATCAATTGTTACTTCTTGTAAAAAACGAGAAAAAGAAATTGCTATGGATGAAGAAACAAAGCAGTTTAATGAAGATGCAAATGAGATTAAAAGTGAGTCAGACAATGTAGATAATGATATTAACAGTTCCATCAATAACACAAGTATAGGTGGAAGAACAAGTGCGAGTTACTCGAGCGAATTGTGTGGTGTAACTATCGACAGTAGTCAAATTGCCAACAAAATATTGTTTTATAATTTTGATGGATCAACACCTTGTTTTAGTCCTTCTAGAACGCGTGGAGGGCAAATAAAAGTAGAATTAATTAATGGCAATAGTTGGAAAGATGTAGGTGCCGTTTTAAAACTTACCTACATTAATTTTAAGATAACTAAATTAAGCAACAATAAATCAATTCAGTTTAACGGTGTAAAAACTTTAAAAAACGTAAACGGAATTAATTGGTTTACATTCTTAACAAGTGCAAGCAATTTTAAGTTTCAATCAAGAGCATTAAATGTAAATGTTACTTTTGAAAATGGAGATCAAGCAATATGGAATAGTGCAAGAATAACCACTTGGGATTATATTGCAGCCAACGTTACTCCTGGAATTCCTTATGGTTATGTTAAGTTTACTTCAAATGGCGATACCATCAGAAATAATGTTTCAAACATAGATTCATGGGGAACGAATAGAAATGGTCAAATTTTTCAAACTTACTATCAGTCGCCATGGGTTTCAAATTCCTATTGTGGATTTTGGCGCCCCGTTTCTGGTAATTTATCACATCAGGTTGGAATCTACAATTTAGGATTACAGTTAGGCGTAAATCAAAATGGAGATCCCTCAACATTAAACTGTGCTTATGGTTACAAAGTAAGTTGGACTCCTTTAGGAGGAACAGTACAAACAGTGATTAATAGTTATTAAAAACTAGGTAAATACATAGCATAAGCCTGTCGAATATTTTTGACAGGCTTTTTTTGTTGTATAAGGTCATTTGATTTTTAACTCAAACTATCGTAGTAATAGATTAATATGATTTTATTATCTTTGAGGAACTAAAAAATATACATAAAAATGAAAAAAATCTTTACTGCTTTATTAGCTTGCATGGCACTTCAACATGCCCAAGCGCAAACAATTACCTCTGCCAATTTTCCCAATTCTGGCGAAATTTGGGTTGAATTTATTGATACAACAGGCAGTTTGGTAACCATCGGTCCCGCAGGATCTGGTCAAACATGGAATTATGGTACTTCTTTTAATGTTGGTGATACAAGCGCATTCAACTTTAGACCATTAAGTGACGCTCCAGCCTACATGAATTTGCAAAGTGCTTTTAGCAGCGCTGACATGATGGTTTTAGGTGATGCAAATGATTCATCTGCAACATTATTTGAATCTAATCCAACAGGTTTTTATTTAGATGGAGCTTATGATCAAGGTTTATTAGTTGATGCTCAACTTGGTTTAAATCAAAATTATCTTGATTTTAATCCCAACAGGTTATACATTCCAGCGCCATTTGCAATAAATGACACCAGAAACAATAATGCTAGATTTGGTTTAACTTTCACTTTTTCAGGAATAACAATTAACACAAGAACCTATTTTATTCAATCCTTCGAAGCGGACGCTGCTGGTACCTTAACTACGCCAATGGGTACTTTTAATAATGTATTACGCATTAAGGAATTTACTTATCAACTTGATAGCACATCTTACAACCCATCTCTGATAGCTGACACTACTTCAATGAAGGATACAACAATAGCCTATCAATTTGTGCACGCAAATTCTCATTGTTTGCTAATGTCGGTAAGTATTGATCCTATTTCATTGCAGGTAACTCAAGCCAGTTATTACGATCCTATTTTTGCGGTTGGAAATGAAGAAAGTAATTCAATTCCTGTTTCAATTTATCCTAACCCTGCTGGAGAAGAGTTTTACTTGAACCATATCAGAAACAACTCTACTATTCAAATTTTTGATATTACTGGTAAACTAATTAAAGATCAGTTTTTGGGTGGTATGGAAAGTAGTATAAAAATGAATACAGCAGATATGCCTGCTGGTTTTTATTTCTTTAGCATTAGCAATACAAAAAATGGGAATTACTTTAACGGTAAATTTGAAGTAGTGAAATAAAAATATTTCAATTTAATTAAAAGCCTTGCATTAATTTGCAGGGCTTTTTTTATGCAATTAAAGTTTTGAAATAAGCAGGTGCAAGGCTTAATCTTGAGCCATACCAACTAAACATTTCTCCATCTACAATTTTAATTTCGGCAAAAGGGCAAATGGCCTTAAACTGCTCTATATGCTTATCTTTAAAAGGAAATGGTTCTGACGAAAGATAAATTGTATCGGGCTTAGCAGCAGCTAATTCAGTTGATGTTATTTGAGGATAGCGATAAGAAATTTGAGGAGAGTTGAGTTGATTTTCAAATGCGTTTTCGAAGCCTAATCTGCTTAAAATATGATTGATAAAATTATCCTTTCCGGCCACCATCATAGGCTTATTCCAAATAAAATAGGCAATACGTTTTTTAGATGGATTGGCTTGAGGTAAAAGTTCAAATTCGAGCTTTATATTTGTTATTAATTGATTGCCTTGTTGGCTTGTTTGTGTTATGTTTGCAATGCTTTCTATCATTTGTAAAGCTTCTTCCAAGTTGTTGATATCACTCATCCATACAGGATATTGTTGCATCAATACTTCAATTTCTGCTCTGCTGTTTTCTTCTTTATTGCCAATAATTAAATCGGGTTTTAGACTGGCTATTTTTTCGATATTCAATTGCTTGGTACCTCCCACAATAGTTTTTTCTTTTAACCAATGTTGTGGATGAATGCAAAATTTTGTGATGCCAACCACTTCATTATTTAAACCTAAATCGTAGAGCAATTCTGTTTGGGAAGGTACTAAAGAAATGATGCGCATTGGAGAAGAACTTATCTCTACTTTGCGCATCATTTGATCAATAAAAACTGGCATGGTATTGATTAAAGGTCAAGCGTCATTTGGGTATCCATGTTATCCAAATTTTGACGAATGTTTTTTAATTGTTCTAGTCTTTCATAATCTATTTCAACAGCACTTTCAGGAACCACTAATTCATCGGTAACCACTTCAACTTTTTCTTCTTGAGGGTCGGGCGGACTGATGTTATTTATTTCTTTAATAGGATTTGTGGTTAAACGATTCCCTTTAGCTTTTAAACCTTTTACACCAATAAATTCATTTAAATCAACTTGTTGATCGGGAATTTCGTTGTTTTTCTTTTTCTGATGTTTGATTTCAATGATAGGCGTTTTGAGCGTTGTGGCAATTTCTAACCTTGATCCTTCGGCCTCACTTATGAATAATGTTTTTTTATCGGTAACTTCAATTAAAAAACGTTTTACGAAGTATTCTTTCTTTTCGCCATCTAAATAAACAACTGCCAATGGCTTTTCGGGATTAAATTTTTCAATCAAAATCATATCCTCCTCAAAGTGATTTGTTAGATCAAAATTGATTAGGCGATAATGACCAGATTGTGTAACACAAAGTATTTTATCATCGGCACTAAATTGCCCGAGCAGCGTGCCTCTAGCGTCAATATTTAAGCGTTGTATTGTATCATCAAACCAAATAAGGCGTGCTCCTAAGGTGCTTAATCCTTTTTCTTTTAAAAGTACTTTTTTGATGCCATAATTAGTGAGTGTATTCCCTTGGCTGTTGCGCCCTTTGATGGCTAATGTACCAAAATCAAAATCGAATTGTAGTTTTCTGATGCCAGGTAAAGGCTTGTGCATGATGGTTATAACCTCGGCTTCACCGTTAGGGTTGGCGGTAAAATAAAGCACTTCGGAACCTTTTGAACCTTTTGTTAAGTCGTATATCTTATCGCGGGTAACGCCACTTACAGCAAATCTTTTGGCAAATGATTTTCCTTTAGAGCCATCACGATAAATCATATTGTAAATGGTGCGTTCATCATTCTTTCTAAAGATACTGATATGAATAATTCCTTTTCCTACAAAGGCTTTGTCACTCACTTTAGAAACAGACATACTGCCATCTTCGCGGAAAACGATGATATCATCGATATCCGAGCAATCGCAAACATACTCATCTTTTTTCATGTTGTAACCTGCAAAACCTTCTTCGCGGTTAACATATAATTTTTCGTTGGCAACAGCAACAGTGGTGGCATTAATTACTTCAAAGGCTTTAATTTCGGTTTTGCGTTCGCGCCCTTTTCCGTATTTCTTTTTTAGGTTTTTAAAATATTCTACTGCATAATCTACAATATGATCGAGATGATGCTGCACCAATACTAATTCCTCTTCCAAATTTCTTATGTGCTCATCGGCCTTAAAACCATCGAACTTTGAAATTCTTTTGATTTTAATTTCAGTTAAACGGGCAATATCTTCCATCGTAATTACTCTTTTAAAGAGTTTTTTATATGGTTTCAATCCCTTGTCGATGGCGGCTAAAACGGCATCCCATGTTTCGCTTTCTTCAATGTTGCGATAAATTCTATTCTCGATAAATATTTTTTCGAGCGATGAAAAATGCCAAGCTTCTTCAATTTCACCTTTACGAATATTTAACTCCTGACGGAGTAAATCCAATGTTTTTTGGGTAGATAACCTTAACATTTCATTTACGCCAACAAAACGCGGTTTATCATTTTCGATGATGCAGGCGTTAGGGGAAATGGACACTTCGCAGTTGGTGAAAGCGTAGAGTGCATCAATGGTTTTATCTGGTGAAATGCCTGGATGAAGATGTAAGATAATTTCTACATTTTCGGCAGTGTTGTCCTCTATTTTACGGATTTTAATTTTTTCTTTATCATTAGCAGAAACAATGCTTTCCATTAAACTGCCCGTGGTAGTAGAAAAAGGAATTTCGGTAATAACCAATGTCTTTTTATCAACCTGATTAATTTTTGCACGTACTCTTATTTTGCCACCTCTTAATCCATCGTTATAATTACTAAAATCGGCCAAACCACCTGTAGGAAAGTCAGGCACAAGATGTACTTTTTTACCTCTTAAAATATCGATAGAGCCATCAATCAATTCAATAAAATTGTGAGGCATAATTTTGCAGGCCAAACCAACTGCAATACCCTCAACGCCTTGTGCAAGTAGCAAAGGAAATTTCATTGGCAATGAAACAGGTTCTTTATTTCTACCATCGTAAGAAGATTGCCAAACGGTTGTTTTGGGATTAAAAGCAACTTCTAAGGCAAATTTACTTAAACGCGCCTCAATATAACGTGAAGCAGCAGCACTATCTCCGGTAAGGATATTACCCCAGTTTCCTTGACAATCAATTAGCAAATCTTTTTGGCCTAATTGCACCATAGCATCGCCAATAGAGGCATCGCCATGTGGGTGATATTTCATACAATGCCCAATAATGTTGGCAGCCTTGTTATATCGACCATCTTCGAGCTCATACATGGCATGTAAAATCCTTCTTTGAACAGGTTTTAGTCCATCTTCAATAGCAGGAACGGCACGCTCAAGTATAACATAACTAGCATAATCCAAAAACCAGTTTTGAAACATGCCGCTAACGGGTAAAATATTTTGTATTTCTTTATTTTCGTTATCGTTGATATCGCCTTCGTGAAGCGGATCTTGTTCTTCTTCTGCCATTTTACTTGATTTTACTCATAAAAACGAACAATTGCGTTCAATTTTTTGAGTGGTAAAGGTATAAAAAAGGAATAAAATTGTAAAGATAGTTTTGAACGGTTTTTTGTTGATGAAAAAGACTTGGTTAGTGAGGGTAGGATTTGATTGGCGGGGACACCAACCAATGACAAAAATGCAATAAACAAAAAACTTCACTCGTCCTCGTTTGCAACGAGGACGTATTTCATTTGCGTTTGTAACGCAATAAATAAAAATTCCGTTCTTAGCCAAAGATTAATTTAATTCCTATGAGTGGAGACAAATACAAAATTGAAAATCAAAATGGTGTTTATTTTCTTACCTTCACTATCATTGATTGGATTGATTTATTTACAAGAAAAGAGTTTAGCATTGTAGTTGTTGATTCATTAAATTATTGCATTAAAGAAAAACATTTAGAGGTATTTGCCTATGTTATTATGAGTAGTCATATGCATATGGTATGTAAGGTTCATGAACCGGGCAATCTTTCGGAGGTTGTAAGAGATTTTAAGAAATTTACTTCAAAGGAATTTATAAAAATGATGGATGAAATTGGTGAAAGTAGAAAAGAATGGTTGCTTAAAAGATTTTCATTTGAAGCACAAAGAATAGGCAGAGCAAAAAATTATAAAATATGGAAAGACGATAATCATGCCATTGAAATTGGTGAATATATTGAAATTGAGCAAAAAGTAAATTATATACATGAAAATCCAGTAAAAGCCATGATTGTTGAAAATGCTGAAGATTATATTTTTAGCAGTGCTAGTGATTATGCAGATAAAATTGGCTTGGTAAAAATTTCGAAATATTAATGAAAATATTAAATGAATAAGCTGGCTGCTTAAATGGAATTTTTAATGAATGCGTTAAAAACGCATATTTAAAAAGTCCTCGTTGCAAACGAGGACTAGTTTGGGGATTAGCTGCGACAAGGATTGCAGTGGAAACCCTTTTGCCCAAAGGCAAAAGGTTGGAGCGAAAAGCCTGGCAGCCCTTGCAATTGATAAATCAATTGCAAGGGCTGGGCGCCCAAAAAAGCTTGAAATATTACTTTATGATTTTAAAAAAACTGATAAAAATATTTATCCTTTAGGCCCAACGGAAACTGGCATCTTCGAGAATTTCTTTTTTCCAGATGGGGACTTCAAATTTGATGATAGGCAGCAAAGCTTGCTGTGCTTCTAAAGCCTGATTGCGATGCGCTGATGTGATGAATAGAATTACAGAAAGCTCACCAACTGCCACAAAACCTTTACTGTGTATTACATTAATGTGCTGTATTTGATATAATGATTTTAATTGATCGAGCTGTTCATCTAATATTTTATTGGCCATACTTTCGTAAATGGTATATTCAATGCCTTTCACTTTTTGTAGTTCAACTTGATCGGCACGCACTTGACCACAAAAAATAGTATAGGCACCCGTGCTTAGTTGCAACTTATTTAGTTCAATCAATTCACTCACTAAGCTTGTTGATAATGGACCTTCTATGAATTGTATATTTTTCATTCTTATTTTTTAAGTGCTTACTTTTCTGTGGATTTTAATATGTTTTAATTCGAGTAGATGTAAATCTAAAAGCATTAATTTATTGTATTGAACACTTTTTGAGTGTGTTACCATTTTTATAATTTCATTGGCCATAAAAACTCCCGCAATTCCGGGCACCACGCCCACAACGCCAGTTTGCGCGCAAGTGTCTTGTATATCTTCAATGTTTTGTTCGGGAAAGGCACATCTAAAAGTTGCACTTCTTTTATTTACATCATAAAGAAAATTATACACGCCAAATTGTAATTGATGCTTGTAAACCGCTGCGCTTACAAAGGCGCAATTGTTGGCAACAGCATAATCATTGATTAAATATCGGGCTTTAAAATTATCGGTACAATCGGCAATTAATGAATTTGACTGAAGCAAAGTATTGACATTTTTAGTGGTAATAAAGTGCGGAATAGCTGTTACTTTAATATGTTCATTTAAGGCCAGTAATTTTGCTTTTGCTACCACTGCTTTGTTTGCACCTATATTGGTTTGATTAAAAATAATTTGACGTTGTAGGTTATTTAATTGTACATCATCGCCATCAATTATAACAATTTCACCAAATCCAGCGGCTGCCAAATAGAGTAGGAGTGAGCTTCCTAAGCCGCCAGCACCAATTACATAAACTTTACTTTGCTTTAATTTTAGTTGACCTTCAAGACCAATGTTGGCCAGCACTATTTGCCTTGCATATCTATCTTTTTCAATTGGTGTTAATTCCATTTCAACATTATATTAACCGCCTGCAAAAGGCGGCATTAATGCTAGTTCATCGCCATTATTAAGCGGTGCAGCATCTGTTAGGAAATTTTGATTGAGTGCCACACTGAATTTATAATGACATAACAAAGGAAATTTTTTGTGCAGCATTTCAATTATTTCTTCACTATTGGCAATATCATTTATTTGCATTGATGAAACTTTAGTTACTTCAACCAAGGCTCCAAAAAACAATACATTTACTGTCATAATTTTTCAGCTTTTTTAAGTGTTTCTAATATTTGATCTCTTTCTTCGGGATGATTGATGTTTTGTAGGGTATGAGCTGCGACTGGTTTTAAAACTTTGACATCATTTTGCATTAACATTTTTCGAGGACAAGAATAACCTTGCGCTAACATCGATAACATAATTTGCAAAGCCTTTGGTTCGTATATAGTAATAAGCGGTTCTAAAAAGTTACTATCAGGATTTA
The DNA here is from genome assembly GCA_903831265.1 of uncultured Bacteroidota bacterium. GTDB lineage: Bacteria > Bacteroidota > Bacteroidia > UBA4408 > UBA4408 > CAIKXD01. Next base: position 208 of record CAIKXD010000210.1, on the reverse strand, counting down.
GAAATGTTGTAGCCATTTTTGAAGGTTCTCTTTCATTGATTAACTGATTAAGAATTTCTTCGTTCAATAAAGGTAAATCGCAAGCCAACACTAAAACGGCTTTATTTTTAAATTTTAACAACGCAGATAATATTCCTGATAAAGGACCATAACCTATTAAAGTATCAGTAATGATGGGTTTTTCGTCAAAAAGGTGGGCATTTTTGTT
>CAIKXD010000209.1 GCA_903831265.1 uncultured Bacteroidota bacterium | reverse complement strand
TTGACGGGCAATCAAAAATTATTAACAAATGGTCGCATCTTGTAGCAGTCATTGAAAACTATAGTAACGTTATAAAGCTTTTTGCTGATGGGAAATTAATAGGGCAGCGGAAAATGTTACTTCCAATACAATCCATTAAATCCAGTGCTGGAGATATTTATTTAGGACAGGATTCAGGAGATATGATTGATCCGAATAGAGTTTCAGTTCATTCTTATAAAGGGCTGATTCAATCTGTTACTTTCTATCGCGAAAAGATGCAGGATTCAAAATTCATAGAATTGTCAAAATTAAATTGATTGAATTCTGAAAGGGAAATGATAAGCAAGATGAAGCAGTGATAATGATAATGCTTTTCGTTAATGCATTAAGCCAAGTTTTGCGATCATTAGCATGCATGGTAATTTTTAAAATGATAATAGATTAAAAGTGTTGGTAAGTCTTGTGGATGTATTCCCGACATTGTTATAATTACTTGGTATCAAAATATCAGTATAAAAATATTCCATTCAAGGTCATTCAGTTGAAGAAAAAATAGTCAAAGGAAAGTCAATGAAAAGAAAATACTTCGTACAAGAAAGATTGACTTGCTTCAATCATGTTGCCAGGATCTTCAGCATACAAAATCCCGGATACAGGGAATTGTAAATTGTTAATAATCAACAGGCAAAAAATTAAAAAATGAGAAATAAATTTGCAATCGGCATAGATATTGGCGGAAGCCATATTAGTTGCGCAGCTTTTTGTTTATTTGAACAAAGGGTACAGCAACAATCTTTTGCGGAGAGTAAATTAGATAATCATGATGAAGCAAGTATCATTTTTTCTATTTGGGCAAAAACAATTCAACAAGCGATAGCGCAGGTAGGAAAAGAAAATCTTGTAGGAATGGGTTTTGCAATGCCTGGACCATTTGATTATGAAAAAGGTATTCCTTTATTTACCGGTGAGAATAACAAGTATGAAAAATTATACGGAATAAATGTGGGTGATGCTTTAAGAACATTACTTCAACTTCCTAGAGGCTTTCCTATTCGTTTTATGAATGATTCAGCAGCTTTTGCGGTTGGTGAAGAATGGATTGGCAAAACAATGGATGCAAAAAAATCATTGGCCATCACTTTAGGAACTGGCTTAGGTTCTGCATTTATTGAAAATAGTTTGCCAGTTACATCTGGCGACAGCGTTCCGCAAAACGGATGTCTTTGGCATTTGCCTTTTGACATTGGGATTGCAGATGAATATTTCTCGTCAAGGGGGTTGGTAAACAGATATAATAAAAGTACAGGCAAATCAATTTTATGTGTTAAAGACATAACCATTGCAGCACAGAGTGATAAGAGGGCTAAAGAAGTTTTTAAAGAATTTGGAAACGACTTATATAATTTTCTGAAGCCCTGGCTTATAAAATTTGGAGTTGAGAAAATATTGCTTGGCGGCAAAATATCACTGGCTTCTGATTTGTTTTTGCCTTCTGTTAAAACTGCTTTGGCTATTGATGG
>CAIKXD010000208.1 GCA_903831265.1 uncultured Bacteroidota bacterium | reverse complement strand
CAGTTGGACCAACATTAAGAATATTAGAGGTGAAGACATTAGAAAAGAACCCACAACAATAAATAAAGAAAGACTTGGAATAAGTTTAAATGGTATTCTAAATGAGATTAGTAAAAATGACTCGGTATGTGTTTTAAAGTCAGTTCAAATTGCTACCATTTTTGATACTCCTCATTATCAAATAACATTCAATAATGGGAAACGTATAAAAACAGTATTGGCTAACACATTAAATAATAAAATTAGAACTCCTATAAACAAAAACGAAGCAATAATAATTGCAAAAAATAGTTTAAATTTGAAGTCAAATCTAAAATCGGTTGAATATGTCATTTCTACAAATGGGCATCATGAGTATAGGGAAAAACCTCTACCCGCATATGCTGTAAGTTTTGATGGTGATGTAAATACAACCATTTATGTATCTGCAGAATTAGGCACAGTTCAAACCTATCGAAATAATCGATGGAGAGTTTTTGATTTTTTGTGGATGCTTCATGTAATGGATTATCAAAACAGAGATAATATTAATAATTGGTTATTACGAATATTTTCAGCTATTGGATTAATCACACTCGCATCTGGATTTTTATTATTTGGATTAACTCAAAAATTGCCCAGGAAACATAGCAGTTGATTTATCGATTTTCCCGGCCAGGTTCTCTGCCAGGTTTTCTCTAAAAATGAGTTAAAAGAGGTGAAATATGAGAAAAACAGATCTGTTTCAATCTTGTATCCTATTGATTATCAATAAAAGACAACAAGTGGAATGTTACTTTAAATCCTCATAATAAGAGGGTCCCTGGTTCAAGTCCAGGTGGGCCCACTTGAATATCAACCACTTATGATTTGTTTCATAGGTGGTTTTTTATTTTGGGCCAGGTTTTGTGTAATTAGAGGGAAAACAGGGGTGAATGGAGGTGAAGGGGTGGAATTATTGGAACCTGATTAATTTACCAAAACATGTCCCATTTTAGTCCAACGTAAGTCCTTGATTTTCATGTAGCGAGAATGACACCATGTGATGTTGTTTAACTGTATAACTAATATTCAAATCCATTGTTAAGTATTCAGGAAAATCCATGTATGCTCCTCTTAAAAAAGGATCGAGATTGCACTGAAAAGTAATTTTTGTTTCTTCATTTGTTAATTGTTGACTTATTTATTAAGGTATTGCCATAATTTCAAAGCTTTTACACCTTTATCGTTCGAATATTTTTTTCGCGCCAAATTGTATTTTTCCAGAGTAAGAGCCGCTGATCGATAGAGGTTGCTGTCAACATCTGATGGCTGGTAATCTTTAGGGGTAGCATAAGTAAAATACCCCTGGCTGCCTGCATAAACCGGGATTGCAAAAAAGTTTCGGGGTACCAGTTTTTTTGCTGAATCTGCTGCCTGTGTTTTGCTTGCTTCCACAAAAAAATCAACTGCATAAGACGGGTAGCCAAAAAGGTAACCGTATCCTCTGTTTCTATCCCATTTACTTTCGTATTCTATTACGGGTAATACAGTAGACGGATTGGTGAATGGTGTAAAACCCCACTGTCCGAAAAATGACTGGTAAGCTGCGATTTTTTTTGCAAAAACAGATTTACGAACTACATAAATTTCAATATTCCACATATTTTTTTGTGTGTTGTTGAAGGGCATCATTACAAATTGCCAATCACCTTTGCTTAGTGCATTGCAAACCTGTTGATACTCATTAATAGCATTCATGGCGGAGTCGTTGGCAGTAATTGTTTTTTCACCATCCATTTTAGTTGAATCTTTTGCAATAGTAAATCGAAGAAACTTTACACTACTGATCGGCTTTAGTGTATCTGCCAACGTAAACAATGCCTCATGGTCTAAAGCGTAAGCCAGAATAGAATCGGCCAAAACCGTATTAAACTTTTCGCAGTTAATCTGCCTTGTTAGTTTATTGTTGGTGGAGCATGCGGAAAAGGCAATTGCAGCAATGCTAAAAAAGATAAAAGTTTTTTTCATTTAAAGTATGATTGAGTAGGTTACTTGAAGATTATTTCTGCTATTAGCAGTTGACAATTTATTTTGGGTGGATAGGTAAACTTCATGACTGCCAGCCTTATTGAACGGTAAAAAATTAATGCCAAATCTTGCATTTGCAATAATGTAATTGCTGGCATAAAAAATATAATTGGGAAATACCAGTTCTTTGGTAATCACATTTGGTCTTGTGCTGCTGAAATAGTCATCTGCAACATAGCTGTAACCTGCATCAACACTTGCATTAATCAGTATTCTTTTTGATACTTGTCTTCTGTAATTGATACTGCCAGTCACTTGCAGGATACCTGCCGTAAACTGTGTTAGAGTTGCCTGATCTGTATTGTCTATAAAAGTAAATACTGGTGCAAAAGAGTATTGCCAAAGGGTGTTCGTTGTATTGTTAAGTTGCCATATACTGCTATTTATTGCAATGCGCTGGTAAACAGACGAGGCACTTTCTGCCCTGAATATCATATCGTCGGCATAGCCATTTTTACTGCTGCTATTGATGGTAATTGATTTGCCTTTACTGCTATTCCCCTTGTACAAACTGATTAAGCCACCAACTTCAATACCGGTAAAATAGCCTGTTGTTACCGGCAAAGCAATACCCTCGGTAATTTCATCATCCCGTTGCAAAGCGTTTATAGCTAACAATAGCTGGTAATCTTTCCAGCTATTTTTATAATGTAAAGTTGTTCCTGCCTCTGTTTGTATCCTTTTTCTTTCACCGCTTACAAACGGTGTTTTGCTAAAAGTGCCATAACCCCTGAGTCTGTACAACAATACATTATCGCCACTGGTATTATAAAATCCCAGTTCATTTTCTTCTTTAATAAAACCAATTTTTCCGGTTATGCCAATCTCCTGTTTATTAGATAAAAGCCAGGAAAAGCCTGGTTGTAATGCTATGTTCCGGTAGCGAAAAAATGGCTTTGGTTCACTGAGTCTTGCTCCAGAACCAATACTATAAACTATCTGCAAACCTGCAGTTATTTTTTTTGCAATAGTTGGAGTGGTTATTCCAATCAATGCGTTTATTTCATCCCTTTCCCAATCGCCACTGCTGCTATCTGCCCATATAAACGGGTTATCATCATAAGCGTCGTACACACCACTCCAACTTACCTTGTTTTCATGCGTTTTTTTATGCTTAAAATAGCCATGATACTTCCAGTTATTTATTTTTTTAAAACCGCCGGTTTCCAAACTCAATACTGTTGCATTATCAGCTTTCATAGGTTGTTTAAACAGTCCAGTTGTATGGCAGATATTGGCACTGGCATACCCATACGAAGGCATTGCTGCACCCGAATACGCCACATTTCCGGTGAGGTTATAAATATCCAAAACCCTGCTGTCCTGCAATGTTTGCAAGCTATCCACCACTGTTTTTTGGGCATTAATTGTTTGTAGAAAAAACAACCCGGTTAATAGAGTGAAGACATCTTTAAATCCACTCCCTTTTTTTAAAATAAACATTGATTTTTATTGAATGATTTATAGTAATAAGATAAAAGGCCACGACTACATCAATCTCCTTTTGTCTTTAGTTATTCCAATATATTTAAACTATTCTTTTACACATACACACTTTTTATTGAGCATCGGCATAAAATTTTCAGCAAAAATTAACTAGCATCACCTTAAAAAATGCCCTACACTTTAGTTAAACCATGTAATAGCATTAGCTTAATTAAGTTTTTTAAAATTTTAAAAACTTTTGGGTGTAGGTAATGCTATTTTTTCAAAATCGCTTGTGCTGTTATTGTTATCCTGCAATACCCTTCTGCCATTAATGGTGGTGTTTACTTTTCTTCTGAAACTTTGTTTGTTGTAAGTGTCATCTGCAAATACAAAACCTGCATCTAAGCCAGTTGGCAGGCGTTTATAAGTTGCACTGCTGCCATCTTTAAGGGCTTCAAATGCATCTATTATAACAGTGTTTGGCACTTTTATCCTTGGTGCAGTTGTTGGCGAAACGCCCGGTATAGCTACTTGTTGCAAAGTGGCAAAAGGGGCTTTATAAATGATTATACCCGGACCAAAAACTGTAATCAACCAATCAAATCCTCCTGTAAAATACACTCTACTTAAATTAGGTACTGCGGGTGCATCTGCATCTCTGTTATCGGGCCTTTCATTGTAAGTTTCCCAATCTGCATTTGACAAATCAACTGGGCTGTTTGGGTTAAGGGTTGGGTCTTTATGGTTCACGCCATCCTGGGCAATTACAATACTTTTTCCGGGAGCCAAAGGGTAATCTTTACCAGTGCCCGGTATTTGCCAGATGTTACTTGCATATACACTGCTGTTGTCGTTATTAAAAGGAGTTGGTAATGATGAAGGATTTATTAGTCCGGAGTTGCCGAAAGCATCTGCAATGCAAAGACTGTCAAGGTATAATGTATCTGTGGCATTGTTGTAAATTTCTATAAACTGATCACTGAAATAGGTGCCACCTGCCGATGTTCTGCTACCGGTATAGTACACTTCTTTTATTACCAAACCACCCACGGATCCGCCTTGCAACTGTAGCTGAAAAGTAGCATTTTGTCCACCTGTAACTGTAGCGTTATTCTGCACTCCGTTTAAGGTAACGGCACTGCTTATACCGGTAAGTGCAAGTGCCTCGGCTGCTGTTAAGTTTTTATTGGCTGTAATATTATATGTACCTGGCAATACATCGCTAAAAATAGCATCGCCATTGCTGTTTGTTGTGGCTGTTTTTATACTGCCATCTGTAATGTTGGTAAGTGTAATATTTGCACCACTACTTAACAATTGACTAAAAGTTGCCGGATATTTTGCCTGTATTGTAATTACAGATGTTGCCAAAGTTCCAAACCTGTCTTTTTTGCAAGCTGTAAATATGCCAATGGCCGATACTAATAGAAGAAAAATCTTTTTCATGTTGTTTATTTTTATTTATTTAATTGAAATATTGAACTCTGCCCCAAAAAACAAGGGCTCGTTGCGCCTTATTAAACCGCCTGTATTTACATCGGCATGTAATGGACGGCTATTGATAAAATTGTTGGCATAAAAAGAGAACCCAAAACCTTTTGCCCATTCTTTGGTGAGCCTGATATTAAATAATTGTAATGGAGGGTAACTGATTGGCATGATATTGCTAACTGGCCGCACCAAATCGGTGTAAACAGGCTGTTTTGCATCGGTTTCATTCAGGTAGATGGTTTCGCCCTTTCGGTTAATATATCCTATTGGGTAAGCACTCAACGCAGCACTTCGGCTTTTGGTTATCCAGATGGTTTGCCAAAGAGCCGATATAACCATATTTAATTGTGGTATCCGGTGTATTAATCGTACACTACTGTTCAGCCTTTCAGCAGTAATTTTTGCGGATGATTGGTATATACCCACCCTTCTTGGTGCATTGTTACCTGAATAAGCTTTAGCAGCATCTGTAAATTGACCATCATCAAAACTGGTGGTATTTATATAGGCACCAGTAATATTAAATGAAGTGCGTATTGCCTGTATTTCAGGTAAATCGATGCTATACTCAATACCCTTGTTTTGTATATACCGATTGTTTACCGGCACATCATAGGCTGCAAAAAATGTATCAATGCTTACTGGTATTGGGTTTAATACAGGTGGTTGATTGGGTGGTGTGCTGCTTGCACTTAATTTAGCATAAGTAAAGGGCTTTACTTCCCGGTTGATGCCGATTGCACCCGTGGTAGTTTCTTGAAAGATAGAAACGTTTATATTAAAACCTTTTCTGCTTACATCAAAACCTGCTTCCCATTTTTTTGATTGGTAGGGTTTTAAATTTTGATCATCTAAATTAATTGTACGGGTTGTAACTACCACCAAACGCTCAGCAGGATTTGTAGCAAAATAATTGAAGTTGACTAAATCAAAATATCGAATACCTGGATATAGGTAATTCAAAGTGGGGGCTTTTGCAGCTATGCCATAACCGCCCCTCAGCCAAACGCCATTAGCAATTTCAATTGCTGTATTAATACGTGGTGCTGCCACCAAACCATATTTACTTTTAAACACACTTGTTGGTGCTACATTGTCAATCCTCAGTCCGGCCTGTGTTATCCACCTGATATTGCCAACTTTTTTTGTTATTTTATCTTCAAAATAATAACCTAACTGTTGCAAGCCGGGAATATTGCTGTAAGCCCTTGGACGTTCGCCAACGCTATAGTTTTGCCTTGGTGGAGTAAGTACATCAAATTGCCTGCCCCTGCCATTATTTACATCGTATCTCCACTCTGTACCAATTAAAAAATTATGCTGAAACGTTAATATTTTTTTTGCCAAGCCAGCTTCTAACCGTACATAACTATTAAAAGGGCTGCCATCTACACTTGTTTGATTCAGGTATTCACTTTTGCCATAAACGCTTTGCTGCGTAGTATCGTTTACTGCAGTTGAAATTGGGAATAAATCTCTTGTAATCAATGATTGATAAAAGGAATTTTGTTCACTGTACGTTAGGGAGGCCAGATAATTAAAAGTAGTGAGCCACTTTTTATTACCACGCCATTTACCTTCGGTGCTTAATTTAATTCCATTGTCTTTTGAAGTCTGCTTATTTTGATACCTGAGTTCTTCCGGATTTTGTTGTAAAGCATCAACACTTTTATACAAAGATGCAATGGTAGTTGTAGTAAATGTTTTATTGGTGTTCCAGAATTTTTGCCATGCCAATTGCGTTTGCACCCTTGTGTATTTATTGAAATTATCCCTTACATCATCCTTTGCATTCAACAGATCTACACCTATATTGAAAGTGTTATTTTTTTTACTGTTTGCAAATCCGGTAAAAAAAGCAGCCTGCTCCAGGGTTGGATTTAATCGAACTCGTAGTTCTGGTGCAAAACTTCCAATCCTGGAATTAACAATGATTAGTCCGGATGTTAAATCACCATATTTAGCGGAAGGTATGCCTCTTATTACCTCAATACTTTCAATATTATCGGCTGGTATTTGCCGTAAATCGTTCCCCCTGCCTGCCACCGATGAGAATGGTGGCAATGCGTTGGGGCCTGAATTTAAAATTGTAATATCTGTTTGTAAATTTCCATTGTTACTGATAGGTACTCCATCAACAATTATTTGGGTTCCAAGTGCATTTGCCCTGCCGGCATCTGTGGTACTTGGCACCTGCCTTAAATTTACTTGTTGCGCTGCACCCAAATTTGGGTTACTTGCCAATTGCCCCGGAATTAATTGAAGCACATCGGCTAAGCTTGTTGGTTGTGTGTGAATGATGGCTGTTTTGTCAATAACTGAAGCAGATCCCAATATTTTTGGTTTAGCTGTAACAATGATATCCTTCAAGCCAATAATCCTTTCTTGCAGCAAAATAATTGTTGGTGTTTCTCCGGAAACTGGCAATGTTTGAGTAGCATATCCTACTCCGGAAACTACAATCCTGAGTTTTCCTGTTGCGGTGCCGTTAAATTGGAAATATCCTTTTGAATTGGTGATGATATTAATTTCATCGGGTAATAACTGAACCGTAGCGTTCTCAATAGGCAACCCCGATTTTCCATCAACCACCGAACCTTTAATTAGGAAGGTATTTTGTGCTTTGAGGCCGACCCCGATTAACATCAACATTATAGAATAAAAAAGTTTCATTTAGATATTGTTTAAATCGTTTCCAAATACAATTGCTGCAAGGCATTGGCAGTAATGTCTTTTGTATAGAGCGTGTGCACCAGTTCGCTCTGTTTCATAATGCCAATCCTGATTCCCACATTTACGGAATTAAAAATATCATGCGTGGCCATAAAAATGGTTTTGCCATCGGCGGCCAGTTCCTTGCATATCGCAGTAAACTCAACGGTCGCTTTCGGATCAAGACTGCTGGTAGCTTCGTCTAGTAAGATCACATCGGCATTTTTTGCCAACGCTATGGCAATACCTACTTTTTGCGGCATTCCCTTACTAAAAGTGGAGAGGCGTTTGTGATGCGCTTCTGTTTGAAAACCAGCTTTGGTTAAAAAGCCACTGAGTAAATCTTTGCTGTATGTAAAACCAGCCATGCGGCTAAAAAAATCAAGGTTTTCAACGCCTGATAAATTGCCATATAGCTGCACCACTTCGGGTATGAAGGCCATAAATTTTTGGGTTGCCATTTCATTGGGTTTTACCTCTACATCATTGATACATGCTTTATAACTTGTAGCATCGTTAAAACCAAGAAATAAATTAATAGTAGTGGTTTTGCCGGCAGCATTCTGACCGAGCAGACAAAATATTTCACCTTTATAGATTAATAAATTGAGGTTGCTTAAGGTAGGCTTACCATTGTACTGCTTACCAAGCTGCATTGCTTGTAATACAGGCATAAGTATATATAGAAATGAATGGATGATGTACTATAATCACCGAGTGCTGATAAGTGTTATCAACAGCGAATAAAAAAATTAAGCTATCGTAGGTGGGCCTTTATTGGCAGAATGGAAATAAGGAGCAAAAGGAGTAGCGAAGGCATAGAACCCTTGTTTAGGATTGATTACAGAGGTAATTATTTTAAAATGAAATACATCAGTTTTACTATAAATAGAGTAATGATGGCCGCAAATCTGGCAACTATCTTCTATGGTTTTATTATCTTCATAAGATGCTGCTACATTTGCTGCATCGTCGGACGGTAAGGAGTATATAGAAGTAGCTGCATTGTTATGATGATGCCAAAATTGAACTGGTGTTGTTATAAAGGCATATAACACCAATAATACAACGGCTACTAAATGTTTATATTTTGTTAGTTCAGTCAATTTTATTTTTGCAATGTGGTTGCAAATTAGATTTTTCTATTGATTATTCAATGGAATCTATAACAATAATTTGTTGATGTTACCATTTTCTCTCTAATCGCAGATGTGGCGGGGGTTTCAGAGCAAAAAAAAATCGGTCAACAGTTGAAAGTTGACCGAAATTCGCGTTTGGTAGCCACAATAGGAGCGAGTTTGGAAGAATTTGCTGCTGATGTTAGGGCAGTATTAGAAGCCAAACTTAAGAACCTGTAAAAACAATTATTATTTTAGAAAATAACACTTTGTAGCCACCTTAGGAGCTAGTTTGGATGAATTTGCTGGGGATATAACAGCTATTATGGAGTTAAGAATCAATAAAAAGCTATAAGTT
>CAIKXD010000207.1 GCA_903831265.1 uncultured Bacteroidota bacterium | reverse complement strand
GACTTTTGGAAACTATCATCTGCAAGGGTTTTATGACTTTCAACACAAATGTCTTGCATTTAATCTTATATTTTCATTCGCTTTCTCAATATTTATCAACCATCAAAGACGTTTGAGTGAACCCTAGTTAAGTTAGCTTTCAAATAATTTAGACTTTTAATTGCGAAAAATATAAAATTCAAATAATTCTCAAAACATATAGTTAATCTAATTCAGCAAAATCATGTTTGATAAAACAATTTAAGTAATCATTAAACTAATTTTAAGTAGCATACTTTCATCTTATTTTACATTTTACACATCGTTCAATTCAACATTTTTGAGAAGGCATTTCATATCAAAGTTTTCATTTTCAGATAATTTATTACTTTTGTCTTCCTTTTTTTAAAGGAATTGACTTAAAGTGCTGACTAATAATAAGAAACAAATTAACAATTTAAATATTAACTTAAAATTATGAATCAAATTATCTATTTAGTGCCCGCCCTTGGTATTTTGGGCTTGGTAGTGATGGCAGTTAAATCTGCCTGGGTGAGTAAGCAGGATGCAGGTGATAAAAACATGCAGGAGTTAGCAGGTTATATTGCTGATGGCGCCATGGCTTTCTTAAAAGCAGAGTGGAAAGTATTAAGTATTTTTGTGGTAATTGCCGCAGCATTGTTGGCTTATTCAGGTACAATCCATGAAGTTAACGGGGTTCAAATTCACTCAAGTTGGATTATTTCAATCGCATTTATTATTGGAGCAGTTTTTTCTGCAACCGCAGGTTATATAGGTATGAAGGTTGCTACTAAAGCAAATGTAAGAACCACGCAAGCTGCTCGTACCAGTTTAAAACAAGCCTTAAAAGTATCTTTTACAGGTGGAACTGTAATGGGGCTTGGTGTTGCAGGGCTTGCAGTTTTAGGTTTAGGTGGCTTATTTATTATTTTCCTTCAGATTTTTGAAGTGTTGGGACCAGATGGTGTTAATCCTGACCAAATGAAAACAGCCATTGAGGTTTTAACTGGCTTTTCATTAGGGGCTGAGTCTATTGCACTTTTTGCCCGTGTGGGTGGTGGTATTTACACAAAAGCTGCCGATGTGGGTGCTGATTTAGTAGGTAAAGTTGAAGCTGGTATTCCAGAAGATGATGTTCGTAATCCTGCAACTATTGCCGATAATGTAGGTGATAACGTAGGTGATGTTGCAGGAATGGGTGCCGATTTGTTTGGTTCTTATGTGGCAACTATTTTAGCTACCATGGTTTTAGGTCAGGAAATTGTTGTTGAAGATAATTACAATGGCATGTCGCCCATCTTATTGCCAATGGTTATTTGTGGTTTAGGAATTGTTTTCTCTATCGTAGGCACTTGGTTTGTGACTATTAAAGATGATAAATCAAATGTACAAAATGCACTAAATTTAGGTAACTGGGCATCAATGCTTTTAACTGTTATTGCTTCTTATTTTATTGTTGATTTGATGTTGCCCGAAACCTTAAATTTACGTGGTTATGAGTTTTCCAAATTAAATGTATTCTGGGCTATTGTTGTTGGAACGGTAGTTGGAGCTATCATGAGTATTGTTACTGAGTATTACACAGCCATGGGCAAAGCTCCGGTAAATTCAATTATTCAACAATCTTCAACAGGTCATGCAACAAACATTATTGGTGGTCTTTCGGTAGGAATGAAATCAACTGTGATTCCTATTTTAACTTTAGCTGGTGGTATTATGGCTTCTTATTATTTTGCTGGTTTATACGGTGTAGCTATTGCTGCTGCTGGTATGATGGCAACAACTGCCATGCAATTAGCCATTGATGCATTTGGACCAATTGCTGATAATGCAGGTGGTATTGCCGAAATGAGCCAGTTGCCGCCCGAAGTGCGTGAACGTACAGACAATTTAGATGCTGTTGGAAACACAACTGCTGCAACAGGTAAAGGTTTTGCTATTGCTTCTGCTGCATTAACTTCTTTGGCCTTGTTTGCCGCTTTTGTTGGAATTGCTGGTATCGATGCAATTGATATATACAAAGCGCCAGTATTAGCTGGTTTATTTGTTGGTGGTATGATTCCTTTTATATTCTCAGCATTATGTATTCAAGCAGTAGGGAAAGCTGCAATGGATATGGTTCAGGAAGTGCGCAGACAGTTTCGTGAAATTCCAGGAATTATGGAATATAAAGCAAAACCAGAATACGAAAAATGTGTAGCGATCTCTACAAAAGCATCTATTCGCGAAATGATGATGCCAGGTGCTATTGCTTTAATTACTCCTGTTTTAGTTGGATTTATTTTTGGCCCTGAAGTATTAGGTGGTTTATTAGCTGGGGTTACTGTTTCAGGTGTACTTATGGGTATATTCCAAAGTAATGCCGGTGGTGCTTGGGATAACGCTAAAAAATCTTTCGAAAAAGGGGTAATGATTAATGGTGAAATGTTCTACAAAAAATCTGAACCACACAAGGCGTCTGTAACTGGCGATACTGTTGGAGATCCTTTCAAAGATACTTCTGGTCCATCAATGAATATTTTAATTAAATTAATGAGTATTGTGTCTCTTGTAATTGCACCTTATATTGCTGAACCAAGTAGTGGAAAAAATGCTGGTGCTGATGCTTGCTGCGAACAAAAAATGGAAGCAGCTTGTGGAGAAATGGGCAAATGCGATATGAGTCTTTGCGCTACAATGACCAAAGAGGAATGTGCTGAACATTGTGATAGTGTTGGTTGTTCTGCCGAAGAAAAAGCACATTGCATGAGTATGTATGGTGAGGATGGAAAATATATCGGAGGCAAATGTGATATGCAAAAATGTAAAAGTATGACCGCTGAAGAATGTGCTGACTATTGCGATAAAATGGGTTGTACCCCTGCTCAAAAAGAAGCTTGTTTAAAAATGGTTGAAGCTCATAAAGGTACTGATGGTGTTTGCATGGACGGTTGTAAAAGTGCCTGCAAAACAAAAGAAGAGTGCATGAAAAACTGCGGTGAAGCTTGTGCCAGTAAACACTAAAATAGAGTTTAAAAAATAAATCTCATCTTCTTGTCCGTGCCAATGCTTAGTGTAAAAAGCGTTTGGCACGGATTTTTTTATGCACTCTGGACTCAAATTTGAATCAATAATTAGAGAACAAATAAAATTTTTATTTTTGATGATAACACTATGGGAGTAGGTTATTGAGATTGATGAATTCCGAAAGATCCTCGGGATGAAGTTGAATATATTTATAATGCGTAATAATAGTTTAGAGGTACTCATTTAATTACTTAACTTTGAGCAATAAAATAAATAGAATGGATAAGTATACAGTTCAGGGGATTATAGAGTATTTTGATAGATTTAAAACAGATTT
>CAIKXD010000206.1 GCA_903831265.1 uncultured Bacteroidota bacterium | reverse complement strand
TGATGACAATGTACATTTTCAAAATACGGTTGAGATGGTTACCTCACTTCAAAAGGCCAATAAACATTTTGATTTTATGATATATCCCGATAAAAATCATGGTATAGGTGGAGGAAATACAAGACTCCATATTTATACAAAAATGACAAATTTTATTTTAGAGATGTTGTAAAAATACATATATTAAACCAGGATTAAATTAAATATTATTAATCAATGCAGAAAGAATTTCATTCTTTCTTTACCCCAAACTATGCATTTTCAGTGCATAGTGGTTTAATTTATAAATTTGTAATGGGTTTACAGTTCAGTGCTTCGGTATTGCAGCCAGCGCCATACAGCAATATGTAACAAGGCATTATTGAACTACATATCAATGAAACAATTTTATTTATTGGTTTCAATTCGAGAGCCAAGAGAGAAAACAATGGAACTAAAAAGGACTTAGAATTGATGGGTTACTTTTATAGCTAATAGTGAAATTGCATTTAGAAGAAAAGAATATATGAATGTAAAAATTTTACTAATTTTGCAGAAGTGAACACAAAACCAACAACTTTTTTAGGAATATTGATGGATTCCAGCAACGGAAACCAACGCGAATCAGGCGAAATAAAAGTCAATACTTCTAGCATAACTTTTGAAAGCGAATCGCAAAAAGTAGAATTTTCCTTTCATTTATTGCAAATTACAAACGGTGGAAACAACCGAGAATTGATTTTCTTTGCACATCCCAACAAAGTAGGATTAACATTCTACACCACTCAAAAAGCGATTCTAAACGAATCTGTTTTTCACGAAGATCCTGAACTTAAAGCGCAAATAATGGTCTTAAAAAGTTCAAGAAGAAAAATTGTAATCGGAACTTCCATAGGTTTTGGAATCGTGATTGCAATCATTATATCCTTATTCTTATTGAAAGAGACTTTTGTAGAAGCCCTAGCGCACAAAGCGCCTATAGAATGGGAAGCAAAAATTGGAGACAAACTCTTCGAAAGTTTGAAATATCAATACGAATTCATTCACAACGATTCGTTGGAACAAGAATTTCTGATAGCCGCAAAGCCACTAATCGAACAAGTTAGAAAAGATGGTACAAAAGTTGAATTCTATTTCATCAAACAAGCAACCATCAATGCCTTTGCTTTGCCTGGTGGAAAAGTGGTGATTCAAACAGGATTGATTGATCATGCAAAATCGTGGGAAGAAGTGTTGGGAGTTGTTGGACATGAATTGGCGCATGTTAGCTGTCGTCATCATTTACGCGGTGTAATCAATAATTTAGGTTTATACGTGATAGTTTCTTCCCTTATTGGCGATTTCAATTCAGCAGCTGGAGCGATCATAAATACTGGTGGTGACTTGGCTTCGCTTTCTAACGATAGAGCTTTCGAAACAGAGGCCGATGAAACAGGCATGAACAACCTCATCGCTTCGCACATTGATCCCAAAGGAATGATATCATTCTTTAACACCTTGAAAAAAGAATCGGGAAGCAAAATGGACGATTACACTTCGTTTATGTCTACACATCCTGCAACTTCTGAAAGAATTCAGCACTTAAAAGAATTATTAGAAAACAGAAAATACTATATTCGCCCTGTCAAAGGAGATTTTAAAGCGTTTAAAAAACACATTAACCAACTAAAATGAATATAAAAATAGAAGCAAAACCAGCATTTGCCTTTCTTAGGGTGGAACTTGCTCCTGGCGAAACTATTATAGCTGAAGCAGACGCAATGTCAACCATGTCGGCAGAACTGGACATGACTGCCAAATTCAATGGTGGTTTATTCAAAGGATTGATAAAGAAATTCCTTGGTGGCGAGAGTTTATTTGTGAATCATTTCACGAACAATACTCCCAAAACGTTGAGCTTGACATTAGTTCAAGGGACACCAGGCGATATGGAGTGTAAAACCTTAAACGGTGAAAGTTATTGTTTGGAAAGAGGTGCTTACGTGGCTTCTGACCCGGGCGTGAAACTTGGAATTCGTTGGGCTGGATTAGGCTCTTTTATCGCGCGTGAAGGACTTTTTAAATTGATTGTTTCAGGAAATGGAAATGTTTACTTCGGAGCTTACGGTGGTATCATTGAAAAAGAAATTAAAGGAGAATACATTGTCGATTCAGGACATTTAGTGGGTTACGAAACAACGATGAAATTAAAACCGAAACTTTCCAATGGAATTATTGGAAGCATAACAAGTGGCGAAGGATTCGTTACGAAAGTTACCGGAAACGGAAAAATTTATCTTCAAACAAGAAATATCTCAAGCTTTACTGCTTGGGTAAATCGTTATTTATAAACTATGGAAGAACTATCAAATACTATTTCAAGAATGGATATTGACGTCAAATTTCCATTGAAACCTGGTGCTACAGCCGCAGAAATTACTTTGCGACCAGGACAAAAAATCATAGCTGAAGGCGGCTCTATGATTGCTATGAGCAGCAACATTAAAATGACAACAAGCACACAACAGAAAAAATCTGGTGGCATCATAAAAGGCCTAAAACGCCTGATTTCTGGTGAAAATTTCTTCTTAAATCATTACGCTGCTGGCGATGAAGGTGGAAAATTATGGTTGGGAACAACACACGTGGGCGACATGGATTGCAAAGAACTCAATGGAGAATCTTTAGTAATTCAAGGTGGTTCTTATGTTGCTTGTAGCGAAAACGTGAGCATTGATGCAAGCTGGCAAGGATTTAAAAACTTGGTTTCAAAAGAAAGTATGTTTTGGGTAAAAGCAACTGGAAAAGGAACTGTAATTTTCAATTCATTTGGAGCAATTTACACAATAGACGTTGACGGAGAGCACATTGTTGACACTGGTCACATCGTTGCTTTTGAAGAAAGTTTAGCCTTTTCATTATCGAAAGCTGGGAAAAGTTGGGCAAGTTCCATTCTCGGTGGAGAAGGTCTCGTTTGTAAATTTAAAGGAAGCGGAAGAGTTTGGATTCAATCACATAATCCTACTTCTTTCGGTTCATCACTTAGTCCAAAACTTAAACCAAGATAAGCATGGAAACAGAATTTAAAGGATTGCAATTCAAATTCGATTGTAAACCAGATTTCGGATATTTAACAATCAATGTTCCTGCGGGAAAAATGGTAAAGGTGGAAGCAGCCGCTATGGCTGGAATGGACACCAATATGGAAATGAAAACAAAATTTAAAGGTGGTTTTAAACGCTTTTTATCAGGAGAATCTTTGTTTATCAACGAGTTTACAGCAAAAAACGGAAATGCTGAAATTCAGATTGCACCTGCTTCTCCAGGCGATATTGATCACGTTTATTTAGATAATGAATCCATCTTTTTGCAAAACTCAGCGTTTGTGGCTTCAGGTTCAGAAATCGATGTGCAATCTAAATGGCAGGGTTTCACAAAAGGATTTTTTTCGGGAGAAAATTTCTTCCTAATAAAATGTACAGGAAAAGGAGACGTTTGGTTTAACTCTTACGGAGGTATCATTCCTATTGATGTAAATGGTTCTTATGTTGTGGACACAGGACACATTGTTGCATTCACAGAAGGATTGGATTATTCCATTTCAAGTGTTGGAGGATATAAATCACTTTTCTTTTCGGGAGAAGGTTTGGTATGTCGTTTCTCAGGCACTGGACGAGTGTGGATTCAAACGCGCAAATTGCAACCTTTCCTTTTTTGGTTATTTCCTTTCCGACCAAGCAAGAAATAAATATCAATTAATTGAATTCAAGAATCCTGTTATGCTAAAGTATAACAGGATTTTTACTTCTCAAACAAATCATCCGTTTATTGTTAACAATAAAAAGGGAAAATATATAGAGATATAAGTCACAACAAACCCTATACACTTAACGACAAAAGATGACTGCTGCTTATCAATAGAACTGGAAGAAAAACGCCACATAACACCAAAAACCAAAAAACGTAGTTTGCATTTTATCCTGCTTCATGGTGGTTTTCCAATCACAGTTTTTTGGGTTAATCAAGTATCAGTTTTTTACATTGAGTTTTGTGGTAAAAGTTCAGCATTTAGGGCCTTTGCAAAAAATGAGGCGTTTTTGATGAATTATACCGATTACACTTTCAATTTAGTCCAATTTCGGCCAAGCCTTATTGTACTAGTTTCAAGTTGTATCGGCATTAACCATTGTAAATTTATTAAATAGCCCAAAGCTGTTTAATAAATACAATGGTATTATTTGCTAAGCTTTATCAACAGTACCAACAAAATTAGCTTTCCGTTTTTCTATAAATGCTTGAGCGCCTTCCTTTGCATCAACACTTTCGAAACACTTGCCAAACTCTTCAATTTCTGCTTCAAATCCATTTACACCATCTTTATAATTGGCATTCACGGCTGCTATTACATGGCTAATGGCCACACGACTTTTGCTTTTTATTTTCTCAACCAATTCGGCTACTTTGTTCATTAGTTCAGCTTGAGGCACCACTGCATTGAGTAAACCTAAATTGAGTGCTTCATCCGCCTTAATCATATCGGCAGTAAAAATCATTTCAAAAGCTTTGCCTTTGCCTATCATTTGAGATAATCTTTGTGTACCGCCATAACCTGGGATTAAACCTAAAGTTACTTCAGGTAAACCCATTCTGGCATTGTCTGATGCAATTCTTATATGACAACTTAAAGCCAATTCGAGTCCACCACCTAACGCAAAACCATTTACTGCCGCTATTACTGGTTTTGGGTAATTTTCTATTGAAGCAAAAATTTGATTTCCTCTTTTACTTAACATTCTTCCACCCTCTGCATCTAATGAAGTAAATTCTGCAATATCGGCACCTGCTACAAATGCTTTTTGACCAGCACCTGTAATTACCAACACATGCACATCATCATTATTTCTGGATTTAACCAGCATGTCATTTAACTCCATTAAAGTAGCACTGTTAAGAGCATTTAGTTTATCGGGACGATTAATGGTAATTGTTAATACATTATTTTCGGTATGATGCAGAATATTTTCGTAGTTCATTATTTACGTTTTTGTTAAAATGTTCTATTTGTTTTCACCCATTCGGTGATATAGTTAATAATTTCTTTAGTATCAGTTCCTGGTGCAAAAAGTTGCCCAACGCCTAATAGCATTAATTTTTGCATATCTGTTTCTGGAATAATTCCACCACCAGTTAGTAAAACATCATTCAATCCTTTTTCCTTCATTAAATGAATAATTTTAGGAAAAACAGTGTTGTGGGCACCGCTTAAGATGCTAATTCCAATTGCATCTACATCTTCTTGCAAGGCTGTATTTACAACCATTTCGGGCGTTTGGCGCAGGCCAGTATAAATTACTTCCATTCCAGCATCTCTTAAAAAAGAGGCTATTATTTTTGCTCCTCTATCGTGGCCATCTAAACCCACTTTTGCAATAAGTACCCTAATTGGACGGTTCATAAAATTATAGGTTAAGATGCTATTTCTGAATTGTTTACTTTAAACAAGCCAACCAATTTGTCGATAGTGTAATCCACTTCTTGCTTGGTATTGTATTTTGAAAATGAAAAACGAATGGAAGGTCTTTCTTGATCAACTTTTATACCTCTTAAAACATGAGATCCCTGGTTACTGCCACTTGTACAAGCACTTCCGCCAGATGCAGAAATTCCGGCAATATCTAAATTAAACAGTAACATTTCGGCATTA
The DNA here is from genome assembly GCA_903831265.1 of uncultured Bacteroidota bacterium. Classification (GTDB taxonomy): domain Bacteria; phylum Bacteroidota; class Bacteroidia; order UBA4408; family UBA4408; genus CAIKXD01. Next base: position 4,315 of record CAIKXD010000206.1, on the reverse strand, counting down.
TCAGTTTTAGGGAATAATACGTTAAGCACGGTGTATAATGATTCGGCACCTGAGTTACCATTGAAAGTTACGCCTGGAATTGTTTCTTTTAATTTACCGATAAAATAATCTTTGATACCTTGTATATGCTGCTGGTGCTCGTCCATTTGTTCGTAGGCAATTTCTAGTGCTTTTGCTAAACCGGCAATACCATATACATTTTCGGTACCACCGCGCATATTGCGCTCTTGAGAACCACCATAAATAAAAGGTTTAATCTTTACTTGATGATTTACATATAAGAATCCAATTCCTTTTGGGCCATGAAATTTGTGTGCAGCGCAAGCAATGAAATGCACATTCAATTTTTGCATATCATGTTTGTAATGCCCCATGGTTTGCACCGTGTCTGAATGAAAAATAGCATCATACTTTTTGCATATTTCACCCACAGATTCTAACGACAGCAAATTGCCAATTTCGTTATTGGCATGCATTAAACTTACCAGCGAACGGCTATTGGTGCTTAATAATTCTTCTAAGTGTTGTAAATCAACATCGCCATTAGTCAGTAAATTAACATAACTCAGTTTTATTTTCCCTTGTTTTTCGAGATGTTCCAAAGTATGCCCAACTGCATGATGTTCGATATATGAAGTAATTACGTGATTGATACCTAAATCATCAACACTTCCTATAATAGCCATATTGTCGGCCTCGGTGCCTCCCGAAGTAAAAAATATTTCGGCAGGAGCGCAGTTTAATAATTTGGCGACAGATTTTCTTGCATTTTCAATAATTGCACGGGTTTTACGGCCGTGCGCATGAATTGATGAGGGGTTACCGAATTGCTCGGTTAAAATGGGCAACATTACTTCAACAACCTCTTTATCGATAGGTGTTGTGGCTGCATTATCAAAGTAAATCTTCATGTATAACTAATTAATCTTTTTACAAAATAAATAAAAAAAGCTTTGCAAGTTAAAATATCTTACTTTTTAATAACTTCTTTAATATCTGCAATAATCTTTACCGCTAAGTTTTCGGCTGTAGTTTGCGATTTGCTCTCTGCATAAATTCTAATGATTGGTTCGGTGTTAGATTTACGCAAATGCACCCATTCTTTATCAAACTCAATTTTAACACCATCTACGGTATTAATTGGTTGCTTTTTATATTTCTCTTGAATATCGGCTAAAACCTTATCAGCATTGATATCTTTATTTAATTCAATTTTATTTTTAGAAATGTAGTAATTTGGATATTTACTTCTAAGCATAGAAGTGCTTTTTCCAAATTGTGCTAAATGGCTCAAAAACAGGGCTATTCCAACCAAAGCATCGCGACCATAATGTAATTCTGGATAAATTATTCCTCCATTTCCTTCTCCACCTATTACTGCATTTGTAGCCTTCATCATTTCAACCACATTTACTTCACCAACGGCAGAAGCACTGTAAGAGCATCCTGCTGTTTCGGTAACATCTCTCAAAGCTCTGGTAGATGATAAATTACTTACTGTGCTTCCTTTTTTTAAGCTTAATATATAATCGGCAACGGCAACTAATGTGTATTCTTCGCCAAACATTTCGCCATCTTCTGATATAAGGGCCAAACGATCAACATCAGGGTCGACCACAATGCCTAAGTGCGCTTTATTTTTCAAAACCGCTTTAGAAATATCATGTAAGTGTTCTGGCAAAGGTTCTGGATTATGCGGGAAATTGCCATCTGGTGTACAATACAGCTCAACAACTTCGGTTACACCAAGTGCTTTTAACAACATTGGTACAGCAATACCACCGGTACTGTTTACGCAATCAATTACAATTTTAAAGTTTTTATTTTTAATGGCTTCGACATTCACAGTGGGCAATTCCAATATTTTTTCGATGTGTTTCGCCATGTATCCATCCATTAGAAAATATTTCCCAAGGTTGTTTACTTCGCTGTATTCTATATTGTCGTTTTCTGCAATTTCAAGCACTTCTTCACCATCTTTACCCGAGATAAACTCACCCTTGTGATTGAGTAATTTAAGGGCATTCCACTGTTTTGGATTATGGCTTGCTGTTAAAACTATTCCGCCATCGGCATTTTCGAGTGCTACAGCCATTTCAACCGTAGGTGTAGTGCTTAATCCAAGGTCTATCACATCTACACCAACGCCCATTAAGGAGCCAGCCACAAGGTGGTTTACCATTTCGCCAGAGATACGTGCATCGCGACCTACAACTATTTTTACTGATTTTTTTTCACTTTTTTGCTTAATCCAAATTGCAAAAGCTGAACTAAACTTTACGATATCAATAGGGCTTAATCCATCACCTGATTTACCGCCAATTGTTCCTCTAATTCCTGAAATTGATTTAATTAATGTCACCGTTATATTTTTTTTACAAGTCTGCAAAAATAAGCTTTTAAACTAAGTTCTTGCTATTAAATAATTCAAGTTATCCTCAATAAATGTTATTAAAATGTTGATAATTTATATTTTGAAATAGCTGTGCGGAGGGATTTTCTATAAGGATTTGTTGTAAACAATATGTGCGATTTTTGATTTAGCGATTTACGATTGGTTATACATTTAATAAACTTCGTGGGGCAAATTAATGAGTGAGAGACATGAGTCTGTAGAATATAGGCAGTTAGCGCCATTTGATTTTTCTTTTCAGTATTTTAATTAAAACTTAGTAAGAATACTCCTTAATACCTTTCCACTTTTTAAAAATATCTTCTAGTGCTTTATCTTTTCTCGCACTCGCTCGCATCCTGCGAGTGTGTTTACCAAGCGGGCTCCGACCGCTGTAGTTCTCTATTTTCGGAACATATACTTTTACTGGTTTTTTTTTAAATTGATCTGCAGCAATCTTCAATAGAATAAAACATATGCCAGCAGGATTTTTCTTCGTGTTTTATAAAGTATAATAAGAATATTTTTGTGTAAAGCCTTTCTGTTTTTTATACAGGCCAGAGGCCTAAAGGTATCATCACTTGCAGGATGCGAGCGATGGCGGTGATTTCAATTCAAAACTCAATAAGAATTCTCATCTCCACCTTTCAATTTTTCAAAAATAACCTCAAGCTGCTTGTTGTTTTTAACTTCAAATTTGTTTTTACTTATCAAGTCTTGAATGTAATTGATTCGCACCTCTGGCAGAGGATGTGTACTTAAAATAATAGGTACATTATTGCTTGATTCGGCCTTTAATCTTTCAAATAAATTAACCATACCATTGGGATCCAAACTTTGTTCTTTCATTAAATTAAAACCATTTTCATCGGCTTCCTGTTCTAAAGTTCTTGAATAATGTAATTGCCGCAATTGCTCGGTTTGACTGCCCAATAAACCTATTATAGACTCATCAAAACCGCCAAAAACAATTTGCAACATAGTTGCAAAACCTATGCTGTTAAAAGTGCTTTTAAGGGTGTGTTTTAATTTGATATGCGAAAATTCATGTGCTAACAAGCCAGCCAGTTCTTCTTCGCTTTTCATTTTTTTTAGAATGCCTTCATAAACCACTATAAATCCTCCGGGCATAGCATAGGCATTAACTTCGTTTTTTTTTACACACAAAATTTCGATGTTATAGTTGCTTTTAAAATGTAAACTTTCAAAAAAATCATTGAGCAATTTGGTTTGTGTGCTATCCCACTTTTCGGATGCTTTAACCTGATCAAACATTACTTTGCCAAATTTCTTTTCGTAATCTGACGGGAAATTTTCGACGGCTTTGTTTACCATCCATGGTAGCAGAAAAAAATAGGCCAATAATACCAATCCAATAAATATTGCACCAACCACAAGCATTAGTTTAATAAAGGTGGACTTACTATTTTTAAATAGGTTGGCTACAATTGGAAAATCATGACATTGTATTTTTAGTTCTTTTAAGAATTGTTCATCCCTACAAGTCAAACTTTGGTATGGATATTCGCCAAAATTAATTACCACATTGCTCGTATTAAAGGTGTGCATGCCAACAATTTGACCAATAGGTATCGAAATCCATTGTGCATTATTTGGGGTTTTATAAGCCAAGTTAGTGGCCGAGAGTGTTATATTTACCGGCTCAGCACTCATATTTGGTGATGATTTGTATTCTCCAAGAAATTGATTACTATTGTTCATGCTACAAATTAAGATTCGAATATACCACAAAGATGGGTAACTGTTTTAAAGCATCTTAGTTATACTATATAAATTTAACATATGATTAATCTCGATAATTTTACCATAAGCTCTAGTTTGCACGATTTACCAATATTGGCGAGTGTGTCTTACTTAAAAAAAGACATACCCAAGCCCGTTATTATTTTTTCGCATGGTTTT
>CAIKXD010000205.1 GCA_903831265.1 uncultured Bacteroidota bacterium | reverse complement strand
GTTATTGTAATAATAGGTGCCACCAACGGCTATAAATGGCAAATACACATCATTAAAACGATATTGTCCACTAAAGTTAAGCGTAAATTTTCCGGGTACTAAATTATGAGTGTAGTTTATCATAAACCAAGCTGGAAGCACAGTTTTAAATGATTTATTACTGTTTCTTTTTTCTAAATTGATGAGCGAATCGCTTGAAAGTTTTATTAAGGAATCGTTTATGGTAATTAAATTAGGAATATTAATCCCATCAAATCTAAACAGGGTGTCATAATTGTAAGCTATGGCACTATTTTTCCAATATAAATAACCAAAATCGAGTATGGCTAGTTGTAATTTATGCTTTTCCTTTGTAATTAATTGATAATGCATATCAATACTAAAACCTACACCCTTAGAGGGATTCGGTACTATTTGTTTGTTTTTTAATGTATCTGTACGATTATATTTTCCCTCTATTTCTAAGTCTAAATATTCACCATCAGTTGCTGTAAATAAATTGGCTTTATTAATTAACGAATGTTGCGCATTTCTACCATTCAAAAAATTGGCCATCATACCAAATTGATGTGTATTATTCTTGATTGATAAGGTCTTTTCTAATCCTAATCCTATTTGTTGGTAAGAAATAAAATCGAGCTGAAAATTGGCCAACTTGGCTGTTTGGTTTTCATACATCGCATTGCCAAAAAAACCAACATTAAAAAAGTCTTTGGTCATTTCTAAATTAAGATGCCTTCTTTCTGCTATTCTTGCAGTGTAGCTCCAACCTGTTTGCTTAAAAATAGTATCAAAACGATGTCTGAAAACTAATCCCATATCGGCATCAGCTCCAAATCTATTTACATTTTTCAACTCTTTTGCTGCTGTTTGTTTTACCTCATCGGTAAGATATCCTCCCTCATAAAAATCAGTATAAAAGCTATTGGGAAACGCATTTGATTTAGCCGTTAAATTGCCAAACAACGCTATATTAAAATGCTTTTTTGAGCCTAAAGAATCGTTGAAGAAACTATTTTGACTATAGGTATTGTTAGTAAAAAAAACGCTTAAAATAATAGCTAAAAACGAGCTGTTAAATAATTTATTAATCTTCATTATTTCACCTGCACATTAAATAATAAATTACCTGTCATCTTTAAATCCAATTTGTAGTCGTGATATATTTTATACTTCATAGGATTGTTAATTGTATTGATAGTAACCACTGCTAACACTTTACGTTTTTCTAACAACTTATTTAAAAGTTCGTTGCTGATGGTAATCGGAAGTCTGCTTTCTTGTGTAGTTCTTACTTTGCCATCTGTATCAGGAGTAGCAGCCATAATTGTGGTTTTATCCATGAGCTGTTCTTGCTTTTGCAGATTGTTGTCTAAAAGATAAAATTTAACATCGGCATCAAAAGGAAAACTATTTACAGCAATTAGCTTAAGCACTGCCGACTTTACAGTATTGTGCTCTGGAATGGTATCTTTTTGTAAATAAATTGTATCTACCAAAGTTAAATTGGTAGAAGAAAAATGCAATGGAATATCTAATCTAACACGCGCTTCAACTGCTTTATCGGTGTATACAAAATCATTGCCATTAGCTATATTGCCAAATGGATTGAGCTCGGTAGCGTAGCTATAATTAAAATTGGTTGGCATGTTTTCTAATAAATTTACCAAATTGCTATTGGTATTATTATACTCAAAACTATATAAACTAGGGGTAAAAGGGTTATCTGTGGCCCTGTGAACATTAAAAGTTTGAGCAACACTGGAATGTTGTAAAGCAATAGAATTTCCTGTTTTGTTATTGACTGAAGTAAACGAAATTAAACTAGCTCTAATGTCGGCCCCAATGCCATTTTTAATATCTAAATTTAGCTTAGCCTCCTGCAGCGAAAAGTTACCTGCAATAATTCTATCAAACAAAGTAAGTCTGGAGTTAGTGCTGCTGGTGTCTTTGCTTTGTCCGAAATAACCTTTGGCATAGTAAGGCACAATGCTTTTTAACTTTAAAGAAACCGATAAACTATCTGTTGAAAATATTTGCGCTAAACCTGTTGCCGTATTACTAACGCTGGCAATCAAGTGTGTTACCAAACGATTCACATTGGCACCCGAAATTCCTCTCAAATCAACATCATAGCCATCTAAGTTAAATGTGGCACTGTAATTTCCGCCATTGCTTGAATTATAGGCAGGAATAGTAGCATTAAATGTATAAGGCAAACCATTCTTAATGGCTTTTGGTAAAATATAAGTTACATCAACAGGTTGATTTATTTTATTCTTAATTTTAACTTCAATTTCGCCCGATTTCACAATTAATCTTGATAATTCTAGCGGCTCAAAATTTAATTTTGTTTCTTCTGTTAAGTCTAAAAAATTATCGCCTGGATTTAAATAAATTGACCCAAAAGGAATCGTAAAATACTTTACAATAGCGGTGTCGGGCAATTGCTGTGTATTTACAAAACCACTACTGGTAAATAAATCATCATACACAATATTAATTGAGTTATCGGCATTAATTTGGGTTAACGAATCGGGCAGAATTTGATCGATGCTCAAACTTGTTTTAAACAAAGGACCCAATAAATTGGTATCCCAATCAGTTGCCTCTCTTTTTTTACAAGAGTTTAAAAAAAGTATTCCTAAAAAAATGAAAAAATATTGAACTAATTGTATCTTATTTTTATTCAATGGTGTTTATCTTTTAATTGAGAGGTAAACATAATAAAAAAAGGGTTACATTTATGATGTAACCCTCATTCATTTCGAAATAACGTATTTATGCAGTAGCTTTCATATTGTCTAAAACAGCCATTACTTCTTTAACTGCTTTGGCCGACTCATTGCAAAGTTGCATTTCGTCTTCATTCAACTTTAATTCAATTATTTTTTCGATACCATTTTTACCTAAAATAACGGGTACACCCATGTAAATGTCTTTCATACCATACTCGCCATTTAACCAAGCGCAAACAGGGAATACTCTCTTTTGATCGCGAACAATTGCTTCCACCATTTGAGCAGCTGCAGCTCCTGGAGCATACCAAGCTGATGTGCCTAAAAGATTTACGATTTCTCCTCCACCCTTTTTAGTTCTGTCAATAATCGCATCTAATCTGTCTTTAGCTATCAACTCTGTTACAGGAATACCTCCAACAGTGGTGTATCTTGGTAGTGGAACCATGGTATCGCCATGACCACCCATTAATACGGCTTGAATATCTTTTGGAGAAACATTTAACTCGGTAGCTAAAAATGCTTTGTAGCGCGCAGTATCTAATATACCTGCCATTCCAAAAACTTTGTTTGAAGGCAACTTAGCATTCAAATAAGCACAATAGGTCATTACATCTAATGGGTTTGAAACTACAATAATAATAGCATTTGGAGAATGTTTAATTACGTTTTCGGTAACTGTTTTTACAATACCTGCATTGGTAGCAATTAAATCATCACGAGTCATCCCTGGTTTACGAGGCAAACCCGAAGTAATTACCACCACTTCAGATCCTGCAGTTTTAGCATAATCGTTGGTGCTGCCTGTAATTCGGCTATCATACATATTTATTGGGGCGGTTTGCCACATATCTAAAGCTTTACCTTCAGCAAAGTTTTCTTTAATGTCGAGCAAAACAACCTCATTGGCTAACTCTTTATGGGCAATTACATCAGCGCAGGTTGCCCCTACATTGCCTGCTCCAATAACAGATACTTTCATGATATTATGTTTTTAGTTTTGAATATTAATTTGCGCAAATTTAGCAATCTGAAATTGATAAAAAAATGATATTATTACAATTGAATATTTTACCCCTAAAATCGATTAAGAAATTAGTTACATTATGAATAGCAAAGTCAAACAAAATATACTTTTTACAATCATATTTGTGGCTCTTTCTTTTCACTTTAAATTTTATGAAACAATAAATCTGCCTCCACAATCAACCGATCTTTGGCGGCAAGCCGACTGCTATACAATTGCTTTAAATTATTATCAAAACGGATTTAATTTTTTTAAACCTCAGGTGCATTTTTTGTTTACACAAAATGGATATGCTGCTGGAGAATTTCCACTCATCTATTTTATTTCAGCCGTGTTGTTCAAGATTTTTGGAGTGCATTATTTTTTATTTAAAGGGCTAAATTTGCTTATCTTTTTTGTGGGTTTTTATGCCCTATTCAAACTGGCTTTGAAGCTCACCAACGACCTTTTTTTTTCAAGTGTTTTATCAATACTTTATTTTTGCACACCCGTCATTTTCTTTTACGCCAACAATTTTTTAAGTGATGTAGCTGCCCTAAGTTTCAACCTTATTGGATTGCTATTTTTTATTGCTTTCTTAGAAGAAAACAATACAAAGAAGCTACTTATTGCTGCTGCTTGTTTTGCGCTAGCTGGCTTACTTAAAGCAAGTGCATCCATATTTTTAATTGCTATAATTTGTTCGCTTTTTACCGAACTTTTTATTGCCAAAACAAAGTCGAATTTTTTTAGTGTAATCAAAAGCAATAAACTCCAATTGTTTTTAAGTTTAACAATAGCTTTGTTTTTGATTATTGCATGGTATTTATACGCTATCTATTTTAATAAATCAAATCAAACGGTTTTTTTTGGAACAAAAGCAATGAAAGGTTGGCCAATATGGGAGAACTCTCGAAATGAAATAGTATTTAATCTTATCAATTTCAAAGATATATACATCGAAATAATCTCAATCGTAAATTTAATTGTGTTTATAATATCCATTTTCTTTATTGTAATTTTTAAGCAAAAAACAGATGCGCTGTTTAATAAAATTTTACTGTTTATGTTCATTGGGTTCAGTGTTTTTATCGCTTATTTCTGGAAGGGGTTCCAAGATCAACAATACTATTTGGTTAACCTTGTTATTCTTCCTTTAATTTCGATAATTTTAGCCTATAAAATATATGTTGCATTTATTCCTAATAAGCAACTTAAACTCTTGTCAAACACTGTTGCAATTCTATCCTGTATCTATTTAATATATTCAAGTAAAAATGTTTATTTGTGCTACTACAAAGGAGGTTGGCGACATCAAAAATTAAATGAAGTATATTATGATAGTAAGTTAGAAAAAAAGCTTACTTCATTGGGAATTAGCTCCAAACAAATTGTGATTTCTCTTACTGATGGAACTCCTAATGGCACACTTTCTATGCTTAATAGAAGAGGATGGTCGTCTTTTGCTTTTGTTTATGGAAACAATATTATATACACAAAAGCATCATTTAACTCAAAAATAAAAATGGGAGCAGCCTTCTTAATCCTTAACGATACTTCATTATTAAGCAACCCAACAATTAAATATTATGCGCAAACACCTTTAGGAAATTATAAGGATTTATACTTTTATAAATTGCCAAAACAATAACTTAATTTTATACCGATTACACTTTCAATTTAGTCCAATTGCGGCCAAGGCTTATTGTACTAATTTCAAGTTGTATCGGAATTAACCATTGTAAATTTATTAAACAGCTTTGGGCTATTTAATAAATACAATTGTATTACTTCACCTTCAACAATTTTTTAGCCATTTTTCCTTCTATAGACAACATAATAGAAGGCAAGAGCAACAAATTAGTGATCATCGCTATCAATAAAGTTAAGGATAATAATATTCCTAAAGCTGCTGTACTTCCAAAATCTGACAAGGCAAAAATAAAGAAGCCTGCAAATAAGATGATGTTGGTGTAAATCATACTTCTCCCTGTTTCTAAAATGGTGGCGTGCACTGCACCGGCATAGGTTTGTGTTCTACTTTGTAACTCCTGTCTAAATCTAGATAAAAAGTAAATGGTGCCATCGCTACTAATACCAAAAGCAATACTAAAAATTAAAATGGTGGATGGTTTAAATCTTATCCCAAAATAACCCATTAAACCTGCTGTTATTATTAATGGAATTAGGCACGGAAGCTTACTTAATAAGATTATTCTCAAGCTCCTAAACAAGGCCAATCCAATTAAAATAATTAACAGAATTTCTACTGCTAAGCTTTCTAATAAGTTAGATAACAAATAGTCGTTGCCTTTTAAAAATATTAAACTATGGCCTGTAAAACTTACTTTGTAATCGGTGCCGGCAAATACCGAATCAGCTTTAGGTTGTATTTCACTCATCAATGTTTTAATACGCTCTGAACCTACATCTGCCATTTGATAACTAATGCGTGTATACTGCCTACTTCTGTCTAAAAACAAATTAAAATTACTCATATTGCTCTTTATTGGCAAACTGTAATCTGATAATTTTTTTAACTCTGTGAAGCCGGGCAATATATAGTACTTCGGATTACCATCTTTATAAAACTGGTAAGAAAATTTAATGGCTTCGGCCAATGATAAAGGCTTTGAAAACTCAGGATACTTTGCAATTTTCTTTTGTAGCGCATTTATTTTATACAACACTTTTGCATTATCGGCAAACACACCATTCGGCTTTTTGGTATCAATCAAGATTTCAAAAGGCAACACTCCACTAAAGTTTTTTTCGAAAAAGCGCAAATCGTCATACACTTTATCTTTTTGTGGAAAATCGTCAACCACATAGCCAAGCACCGAAATTTTTGACATCCCAATAATAGAAATCACCGTTACAGCGCCAATCATTAAATATACAACCTTTCTTTTGTTGGTTACCAAATGTATAATGTAATCTAACATTTTATTAATACGCTTGCCTTCTAAATGCTTGGTATGCTTTAGTTTTGGTGGTGCAAGGTAGCTTAGTACAATGGGTATTAAAATTAAGGTGATGCCAAAAGTAATCATCACATTGATACCCGAAACAACACCAAACTCTACCAAAAGCGCACTATCGGTAAAATACAAAACTGCAAAGCCAATAGCAGTAGTTAAATTAGCTAAAAACAAGGTAATACCCATGGTATTAATCATACGTGCAAGGGCCTTGGTTTTGTTCTTATGACGCGCATACTCGGCATGATATTTATTAATAAAAAATATGCAATTAGGAACCCCAATAATTAATATTAAAGGCGGCACCAAGGCCGACAAAACCGTTATTTTATAATTTAACAGCTCTATTGTGCCTATCGACCAAATAACACCTATAACAACTATTAATAATGATACAAATACAGAAGAAAAAGAGCGGAAAAACACCCATAAAATTACAAACATCAACACCAAAGCAAGGCTTAAAAACAAAAACATTTCATTAGAAACCTTTTGCATAAATACAGTTCTAATATAAGGCATACCACTCAAATGAACATCTGATGCATGTTTTGTAGCATACTGCAAGGCCTTTTCCTTGATCTTGTTAACGATAGTAATTCTGTTTTTAGAGTTAATTTCTGACTGAGAAAAAGTAACTGCCATTAAATGAGCGCTTGTTTCTTTGTTCAACACAAAGCCGTCATAAAAAGGCAATGAATCTAAAGATAGTTTAACCCTGTTTAACTGCTCCTGATTTTCGGGCATTAGGGTTAAAAAAGGCACAAACATGATCTTGTGCAGCGAATCGTCAAAGGCAACTTTACTAACATTGGTAATGGCTATCACATTCTCCACACCTTTTATCTTTTTAATTTCGAGCGATAAATTATGCCAATCATTAAACTTACTTATGGTAAAAAAGTTCTTATCCTGCAAACCAATTACCATAATGTTGCCATCTTGCCCAAACAAATCTTTAAAATTATTATATTCCGTATAAGCGCTATCTGTTGATGGTAATATTTTAGCAAACTCATATGAAAGTTCAATCTTTGAAGCATGATAGCCCATAAAAGTGGTTAGCATAGCTAGCACAACTATAAATGCAATGCGATTTCTTAGGATTTTACGAGCAATAAATGGCCACATCTTAATTTTTTTAAGACACAAAGGTATAATGCTTTTTCAAGACACTTTAAAAAAATTGCTTATTTTACTTAAAAGGGTTCCTCACCTGCCAATTGGTGCTGTTTTCAGCAATAAAATAGTCGGCAGAATAACGATAAGCAATTTTTAAAATTGGGTTACTTATTTGAAAGAAATTACTCTTAATGATTGGTTTTGCACCAACAATAGCCTTTGCTTCATAGGCAGTACGTCCTAATCTTAATATCTTTTTTTTTGCTTTTATGGCATCTTTAATGCCCAGCTGAAGCATACATTGGTATAAATGATGACTCTTATTAATCTTATAGTCAATACCAATATAATACAACTCCATGTGATCTTCTAAGCTGATATAACTTGTAAAACCAACAATTTCATTATTTAATTTCCAAACTTTAAAACTAAAACTTTCGTGCATATTACGGCTCAACCTTGCAAAATAATCCATGTTTAACACGCCCATTTTAAAAGAACTTCGTGAAATTACATTCATATATAATTTATGAAGTGTTTCGGCATGTTCAATAATTTGATCTGAATTAAAATCTTCAATTTTAAAATGAGAAATACTTTCTTCAATTTTTCTTGCTCTTACCGCATACTTCTTACTTAATGCTTCAATGTAATCATCAATTTGCTTCCAAGATGTTAATATGTTCATTTCCATTAATACATCATCAGGCATAGCCTTATATTTACTCTTGGTTTTAACGAGTTCTTCCTGCAATAATTCATTTGCATCTTTAACAATAAAAAAACTGCTTTTGCTTGCTCTTTTTACCTTTGAAACAACCTTTTCATATACATGTATTAAATCTGCCAAATTCGACCAATTTTTCTTTATGGCAGCGCCTAGAATATCTGTGCTAAAAATATGTCCGTTTACCAATAAATTGTAATTGTGTGAAGCTATTAAACAGTACAAATTTTTTGCTGCAAATGACAGATTTGAAAAATCTGGATAATATTCTTTGCGCACTAAAAGACTTTGAAAATAAAAAAGAGCAATTGTTTGCTTTTCCTCTTTAACCAAAACGTAGTAATAGCTAAAGTCTCTTAAACAAGCTTTCTCTGCAATACCTATCAATCCTTTTGAATAATGAGGTTGGTTTTTGTTTGCAAATGAGTCCCAATCATCTGGTAAATCATCTACAGTTGTAAATATTTCGATATTGTATTTGCCAACTAAAACACACTGCCAAGGCAAATATTTTTCACTTCTCTTTTGAGATTTTGGTAAAGTAGCTGTGTTCAATTGGTGTAGGAGTGAATTTACTCAGCAGTTTTGGAAGAAACACGATTGTCTAAAATGATAAAAACATCTTCATTGGCTTTTTTCATAAGATATTTTTCTCGCGCAAAAGTTTCAAGATAAACAGGGTCTTCTATCAAATGTTTTAAATCATTTTCGTTTTTTCCAATCTCGGTTAAATAATATTGCCTTTCCTCTTCTAAATGCTTGAGTTCCTTTACAGTGTTGTACTGTGTAACAAAATCATAACGATCAAAAAATAAAAGCCAGGTTAGAAGAAACAAAATAGTAATTGTGTACTTATTTTTAAGTACAGCCAAAAAATTTTGCTGTTTGGTAGTTAACATATTACAAAAATGAACATTTAATTCGTATTCAAAATTTTAATGGCTGCGGTTTATAAACAAACAAAAGTTAATTTATTCAACTACAGGAACTTCAACCTCTTGCTCTCCCGACTTAGAAGTAATTTTAACAGCAATACCTCCAGATACTGTTTCATTTATAGTTGAATCAAAGCCAACTGAATAAAGATAATAATCTCCTTTCAGCAATCCTTCAAAATGAGCATGCGGATTACCTGAGCCTTCTTTAACTGCTACTTTTGAATCATCGAAATCAGATGCATTAACTCCCGGCAATTCTGTTGCGCCATATTTTATAAAAACGGTAGCATTAGGAATGGTTACCCCATGATGCTTGGGAAATGCTACAATCGTATTTTCGCCACCCGTACCATTTTTTTTACAAGCCGAAAAAGCAAGAATTACGAAAGCTAAGGCAATAAAATTTATTTTCTTCATATCATTTTAGTTATTAATGTTTAACAAACTTGGTATTAAAAATGTTTTGTTTGGTAATAACGCCAAGGCCATAAGTTCCAGCTTCTAAATCAATAATATCAACTTTAAGCGATTTGTTTTGTGAACTTGGTAACACGTAATTACTCTTTATTATTTTTCCATCAATACTGTAAATAGTAATGGATTCGATATTCCCGAAAGCTTGTATCGTAATATACTCTTGGGCAGGATTAGGAAATAGTTTTAATGAGGTATTTGATACACTTAAATCATGTGTTTTGGTCACTGTATTTTGATTGCATACTATCCAATTGGTGGGGTCAATAATTACACTATCCACTTTAAAATCAAGTTGTGCACTAAAGCTTTGTCCCGAAAAAGTATGATTAAACACAATGGTAGTATCGTGCAATGCGTTTTTAAACAAAACTGGAATTGGCATTTCAAAAAACGAAACCGAAGGGTGCGATTGACTTTGAGACAAAGTAAAACTAATTAAATTGGCATTGTTTTGATCATAACTCAATTGATAAGAGGGATAACCCTCGCCCAAATACCAATCATTAAAAAACTCATCCAAATTTTGACTACTGGCTAATTCCAATTCGTTTTTTAAATCAATATTGCGCGCATAGCTATGGCTTAACAGTGGGTTGTTTTGATAATTGCGCAAGGCAGTAAAAAAGTTATCATCGCCAATTTTCCATCTTAACATATGCAAAAGCATAGCGGCTTTGCTATAGGTCAATCTTGCATCAAAAAGCCGGGGAATATCCATCGTATCGGTAACAAAAACTGAGCCTCCTGGAGAAGATGTTATAAAATTAACTTGATTGCCCTTCCATATTTTCCAATATAAATTGGGTGAAAAACGCTCGTAACACAAACCAGCAGCGTAGGTTGCAAAGCCTTCATTTAACCATAAATCCTGCCAAGATCCGCACGTAATATGATTTCCAAACCACTGATGTGCTAATTCGTGAGCCAACAATTCATACGAAAAATTACCAACAAAACTCATGGTTTGATGCTCCATTCCTCCACCCCAATTAAATTGCGCATGTCCATATTTTTCGTTCATAAAAGGATAAGGCACAAACAAACTATCAAAATAAATTAGATGCTCTATCATCTCATTGATTGCATTTTGTGCATCATTTAAACTCTCGTTATAAACATAGTTAACTAGACTCAAATTACCTGTGCTCAAAGGGGCTTGTGTGCTAAACACAGTATAATCAGAAACTGCAATGGCAACCAAATAACTTGCTATGGGATACCTACTTTTCCAATAGCTTATTTTATCGGTACCTAATACTGTTTCGCTAACAAGTATACCATTAGAAGCCACTTTGTAAATTGCAGGTGTTCTTACTATAATATCAATTGAGTCAATTTTATCATTCAAATCCTGTTTAATGGGCCACCAATCTTTGGCCCCATAAGGTTCCGAAAGTGTCCATAGAACGGGGATATTATTTGTTCCATGTGTTTCGGCAGCGAAAGAACCAAAACCTGTTTCTGGAGGAACTCCATGGTAATAAACGGTTAAAGAATCTAATTGACTTGCCGGCAAATACTGGTTAAAATCAACGGTAAGAATATTTCCATTGTGAGTGTAATTTAACATGGCCCCCTGCATAAAAACGCTATCTGTTACTAAGCTATCGCTGAGTTCTAATTGAAATTCATTTAAACTATCATTATGGTAAAATAAATAAAAAACATTACCCGAAATGTATTTTACTGATGGCTCTATTAACCATTGGGCTCTGCAATATTTTAAATCGTAATTATTCGGTAAAACAGCTCTTGCTTGTTTAATTGATTGCGAAAAATAATCCTTTTCAAGGTGAGCAATCTGATGCATATCTTGAGGCTGCGCAAAAAGTTTAAATGTAAAAACAACTATGTATAGAAATATAGAATAGAAACTTTTCATAGCATTTAATTTATTTACAAAGATAAGCAACAAACTTCAAAAGCCCGGATGAAAGGGCAGGAAAACTCAAAACCTGCCCTTTAATTATCCACCACAGAAACATCCGGGTAATAGCTTAAAATAAAAATTAAATGTAAAGAGAGCTCACAACTTAGTCAGCTCAATGGAAAAACAAAATAAACAATCGATTTATTAGTCAGGCGGCTGTATTAGCGAGAGGTAAAAGCCCGAAGCAAAAAATGCAGATAGTGTTAAGTATAATTTTTGCTCAACTTTAAACTCACAAGTTAAACTATAAGCATTATCGTTTTTAAAATATAAATCTGTTCCTAAATTCTTTTCTGCTTGCTCATCATTTTCTTGAGTTTCGCACATTAAATCTTTAAACTCAAAATCAAAAAAACTTAATTCGCAATCTTCATTACAAAAAGAACTTATTTCATAAAAAAATTTCTGTATCACTTTACCTATTGCCGTAGAATGCCCTATTTGAAATACAAACGAAATAAGTAGTATATGCACTAAAATTTTCTTCACTGCTAATTATATATCGCAAAAATACTTTAAATTGCTTACAAATAAAAACAAATTATCAAATTAAATTGATGCGCATTTATTCTTGCTTTTTAGATTTTAGGCCCCAAAATAATACCTTGTTAAAGCTGCTAAATTAATATGTTATATCAATTATAAATTTCTTTATTTTGCATCAATCATCAAAAAACAATGTATGGAAGATGTAATTACTATAAATGGTAAAAAAATATATCCTGGCGAAAGTGCCGAGGTAAGCATGAGCAATTTATCTTTCCCAACTCGTACTATTATTGATGTTCCTGTATTTGTATTCCGCTCGCTGCATGCCGGACCAAGAGTTTTGTTTCAAGCTGGCATGCATGGCGAAGAAGTAAATGGTGTAGAAGTAGTCCGTTCACTATTAAAAAGAGAAGATATACAAAATCCACGCTGTGGAAGCATTATCTTAATTCCCATTGTAAACGTAGTTTCGTTTTTAATGAATGCCCGTGATTTACCCGATGGACGAGACTTAAACCGATGTTTCCCCGGTTCTAAGAATGGCTCTATGGGTAGTCGACTAGCCTACGACTTAATGAAAAATGTAATTTCTCAAATCGATTTTGGTGTTGATTTTCATACTGGTGGTGCTAAAATAAACAACTACCCTCAAATTAGATGTGTGTTTGAAGATGAGCGTAACATTGAACTATCAAATGCCTTTTCGGCCCCTTTTGTATTAAACGCGCCTTATCGCGATAAATCTTTACGAAAAGAAGCAGCCAAAAAAGGCAAACATATTTTAGTATTTGAAGGGGGCGAAGCCCAACGTTTTAATTCATTTAGCATTAATGAAGGTACCAATGGCTGTTTGCGCATGTTGCATAACCTAGGTATGATTGATACACAAGTAGAAAAAAGCAACTCTATTGTACTAAAAGATACCACTTGGATTAGGGCTAAAACATCGGGTATGTTTCGTACCAATAAAAAGTTTGGCGCCTTTGTAGAAAAAGATAGTGTAATTGGAAAAATAGTGAGTCCTTATGCCGAAAAAGAAACCTTTTTATTTACCCCGTGCGATGGCTTTTTAATTGGCATAAACAATCAGCCCATTGTAAACGAAGGCGATGCTTTAATGAACATTGGCGTAGAATAAATGAATCTATTTGAACAACATTTAAGGCTATCTGATTTAGCTGCGCTTATAGATCAAACACTTTATTCTAAGTTTGGTCCAAATACCTTTTGGGTAAAGGCCGAAACAAGCGACATAAAAAATTATTTCGATAGACAATATTGTTTTCTAACTTTAGTTGAGAAGGATGCAAATTCCACTATCGCCAAAATGGATGCCGTTATTTGGCGTCAACAATATCATATTATTAAAGATTTTTCAAAAGCAACAGGCATATCTTTCGATAAAAACATTAGCTTATTAATGCGTGTGCAGGTTGGTTTTAATGCACAATATGGCCTGCGCTTACAAATTCTTGAACTCGACTCAGGATTTACACTTGGCGCAATTGAACTGCAGCGGCAAGCCACTTTAATGCAATTGGTTGAAAAGAATCCAAAAACAATTTCCTTAACTAACGGAGCCTATGTTACATTAAACGCAAAACTAATGTTGCCTGTGGTTTTGCAAAAAATAGCATTAATAACAGCGCCAGGTTCTGATGGAGAACGCGATTTTAAACATGAACTCATGCATAACGCCTTGGGATATTATTTTGAAGTTGATAGTTACCTTACTCAGATACAAGGCAAAGATGCCGACAAGGCCATATTGGGTCAACTCGATTTAATCCTTAATATAGGCAAAAAATACGACCTTGTTGCTATTGTAAGAGGTGGAGGATCTCAATTAGATTTTAGTGCTTTCGATACCTATGATTTAGGACTAAAAATTGCTACCTTCCCAATTCCTGTAGTGGCTGGTATTGGACACGAACGCAATGTGAGCATTGCTGATTTAATGTGCTTTTCTTCTTTAAAAACACCAACAAAAGCTGCCTCTTTTATTATTGAATACAATAGTATTTTTGAACAACAAATTGATCGTTTAAAATCACGTTTAGTGTACGTTGCCGATGGTATTATTCAAACATCAAAAAACAATATTGAAAGGGCTTCTGTTGCACTAAAAAATGCTGCAGTAATTTTCTTTAAGGATAAACATAATGCGCTCAACCAAAAAACCCTAACCATTAAATTGCTCGATCCTTCGAATGTATTGGCGCGCGGTTATGCTATCTTACAAAATAAAGATGGTATAATTATGCAAGCCGATAAGCTTAAAAAAGGTGATAAAATAACGGCTACAACAAAAGATGCGGTAGTAGATTTAATAACCGATATGGTTATAAAAACTTAATTATACCGATTGCACTTTCAATTTAGTCCAATTGCGGCCAAGCCTTATTGTACTAGTTTCAAGTTGTATAGGCATTAACCAATTTTATTTATTATGGCTACAGAACCATCCATTTTATCCAAAAAAAAGACCTACCTCTCATGTAAAGAAATAGGTCTTTTAAATATGATTTGATTTGCTACTGAACCAATCTTGCTAATGCCGACTCAAGCGATGCGCCTCTTAACCCTTTATCGATAATAATACCATTGGGGTCAACTAAAAAGTTTGCTGGAATAGATTGTACCTGATAGGCTTTTGCTGCCGCAGATTGCCACCACATTAAATCCGAAACATGATATTGCCATGTTAGTTTATCTTTTTCAATGGCTAATTTCCAGGGCTCCAATGCTCTATCTAAGGAAACACTATAAATAGTAAAACCTTTTGCTGCGCCTTTAAGTTTTTTATCTTTAAAATCATTATAAGCTTTTACTACAGCAGGATTTTCTGCTCTGCAGGGACCACACCAAGATGCCCAAAAATCAATTAATACGTAACGTCCTTTGTTTACTTCGCTTAATGAAATTTCTTTACCATCGGGGCTCTTAAATTTTAACTCAGGCGCTTTGTTACCTATGTTAACTCCAACGGTGGTGCCCTGTTTTATGTTATTGATAAAGCCAAAAGTTATGGCTGTTATGGCTATTAGAGCAATTATAATGTTTGTTTTTTTCATGTGTATTTATTAACAGAAGTTAAAGATAATTAAAAAATTTAAACCCGTTTGGCAATATTCATACCATAATTATTTTTCGCCCCAGCGGTATGAGTTTAACGTTAATCCAGCTAAATCAATAGCACGGTCAACTACGGTGGCAGCAAGTTCTTCAAAGGTTTGTGGTTTGCTGTAAAATGAGGGGCTAGCAGGACAAATAATACCACCGGCCTCGGTTATCGTTTTCATATTATTGAGATGTATTAGGCTATATGGCGTGTCTCTAACCATTAGTATTAATTTTCTTCTTTCTTTGAGCACCACATCTGCTGCACGCGTGGTTAAATCATTAGAAATGCCCGATGCAATTCTTGCCAAAGTACCCATTGAACAGGGGCAAATAAACATAATATTGTATCGTGCCGACCCGCTGGCAAACGGTGCAAAAAAATCATCCTTTTGATAGGTTTTAAAAGGGATATTTTCGAAATCGTTGTTGCCTAATTCATAACGCCAAACATCTTTAGCATTGTTGCTCATCACCAATCCTACTTCTTTTACTTGCGTATTTAGTTGAGCTAATTTATCGAGCAACACTTTTGCATAAATAGAACCACTGGCACCTGTAACCGCTACTACAATTTTATTTTCTGTATTTTGCATGTTTATTAAACAGACCTACTTATGAATAGTTTATTTAAAAACGGTATTTTAATGAAAAAGCCAAAACACTGTTTAACTGACCAAAGTTTAGTCTAAAATTAGCGCCGCTGGCATGAGGCCTCACAGGCAATAAAGCAAATGTGTCGGCCGATTTCAACTCCGCTTCCCAATGATCAGCAAATGGCAGCGCAACACCCAATTGTGTGCAAACTTCATACTTTTTAAAAGGTCGGTTTCCATCACTGTTTTCGGGAAAAGGACCTGATTCATTTGCAATGGATGAACTGATTAAATACCCTCCCGACAAGCCAGCCATAAGCCAAACCATTTTAAATTTATAACGGTATAATAGGGGAACTTCAACATAATTTAGTTTTAAATAATAAGCAGTGTATTTGCCTTTTTCAAAATTGGGTACATCTCTGCTTCCTTTGGCAGAGTAAGTGATTCGCATTTCTAATTCGCTCTTTTCGTTGATTGGCTTGCTTACAAAAAATCCTCCCGAAATGCCCGCTTTATCGTAACCACCCAAATTATCTCCCGAAACTTGGCTTGCGTTAAAGCCAAGTAAAGCACCTCCTGCAAAGCTTTGCGCCTTTGCCTGTTGAGCAGTTAAAAGTATTAAAAACAAGAATAAAAATAGCGCTCTTTTCAATTTACTTTACATGTTTTTCTTGTACCTGTATTACTTCGTAATTGCTGGCTTTATAGATATAGGCAACTATTTTGCAATTTTCTGGAACATTATCCGAAGATAGCACTAAAGAATAAGATTTAGAAATTTCAGGAGTGGTAGCGGTTGGATTAGTTACAATAGATTCACCAAAAGCAGGTGTTAAGCCTTTACGCAGCATATGATTATGAGCATAGTTAATTATTTTTCCTCCTGGGGCACTAGCATCTTTTTGTGGAGAAATAATACTGTCTTGAACTAAAAAAACACATAGTTTAATTTCATCATTAATGGTACTTTCAAAATCAATTTTTAAATTAGTGGTAACTTTGTTAAGTGCTGCATCATAAGTGTTTTTCATACTTATCCATGCTTCTAAAGGCAGATTAATGCTATTGCTAACTTCGGCCCCCCATGATTGAAAACCAACTATAGGACTCCCTTGTATTTCTTTTCTGTTGATCATTCCTTTTGGAAGGCCAGAAGAAGAAATATTAAAGAAATCATCAATTGCCGTTCCTTCGGTTGTTCTGTAATCGGCTTGGTATGTTGGTGGTTGTGGTTCGGCAAAAGTGGCAGACACATGCAAAGCTATGGCTACTATTTTTTCGCCATATAAATTCTCAAGGTTTTTAATTTCTGTAGCAGCTTTAGGGCAGTTAGGGCAGGTATGGCCTGTAAAGTCTTCAACCAAAATCTTCCTTATCCTTATCTCTGTGGTATCTTCGCTAACGGTAGTATCTACAGGCGCTACATCCTCTTTTCCATAGTTTTTTACAACCTCTCTATCAACATAATCGCAAGCATTAAGAAGTAATACCCACAAACTAGCAAATACAATCTTAAAAATTGATTTCATAGGAACTTTATTTAACATTAGAAACTACTTGAGATTGAAATGGTGGCACCGTTTGAAGCAGGTACAACACGACAAATACCACCTATACAAAAAATACCTGCTCTTTGACGTCCGTAACCAAGTGTTATTCTGGTTGAGTTTTTAATAAAGCCTATTTGGCCTATTGGATAAAGCAAACGACTGTCTTTGTTGGGATTGCCATAGTTGTATTGATTTACAGTTGAAAAAAACCATTTTGGAGAAATAGTATATTCAGCTACTATAGTGGCCCAGTCGCCCATATCTTGTTTAGTTTGTAAACCTTGAAGCTCCATCCTTAAGGCATGTTTATCATTAAACTTGTAGGTAAATTCTAATACTTCAATATTTGCATACACCATTCCTTCATTAACTTTTCCTTGTGCCACATCTTTATTATATACAAAGTTAGCATAGAAAAGAGTAAACTTTAAAGGTTTGCTAATTTTTTTCTGTAATTCAATATTAAAGTCCTTGTAATACACATCGCCTAACTTAAAATAATCGGGCTTGTAGCCTAAACCGCTTGCTACAGGCTCTGTATTTAAACCATTGGCTGCAGCATAGTTTACTAAAATAGTGGTTCCATACTTACCACCTAGTTTAGAATCCTTTTTTAAAGTATAAGTAATATCGCCTTGATAAGCCATTTCACCATTTGGCTGTGTTGCGTAAGGATAAATTGTGGCGGCTAAATTATAAGTGTGCTGACGCGTTAACGCAGGTAAATAGTTAATTAGCAAATCGTTGTTTTGAGCTGTTCTGTCACTTCTAAAATTCATGTTATCAATTACTTTTCCCGACAAGTTAATGCCAAAACCTTTTTGCGAATAACTTGTGTTTAACAGTAGTCCTCCTCCTTTTTTGTAGACAAAATTATTTACACTTGAAGGGTCATTTATTTTGCCAGCGCATTCGCTATAAAAAGACCAACCTCCGCGATTTACCTTCAATCTTGCAGCCCAAGCACCAACATTCTCTGGTAGCACATAAATTGGATCTTGATCAACCTGGTATTTACTTACAAAACTTCCTCCACCATACAGCTTGGTTTTCTTTTCTTTGAAAGAAGGAATTAATTCATTAAGCGCTATTTCACCATCAATACCTCTTACAATGCCTGGTCCTTGGTTAAAATAATAGCGCTGTTTTCCAACAATGCCTTTTAAGTGAATTCCTTTTAGTAAAGTGTATTTTACCCGCACACCATCCATGGCATTATCAAAACCTAAACCGCGTTCTTCATAGCTTCTAAAAATCAACCCACTCCCAAACTGTTCATAATAATTGCCTACAGTAATTGAAAAATTGTCTTGACTAAAACTTGCAAATCGATAAGGAAAACCATTTCCTACGTATCTTGGGTCAAATCCTAACATGGTATTTAAGTAACTTTCGAACCTAACACCAGCAGAGAAATTACCATTGGTATAAATTAAATTTGTAAAGCTATTCATTAAGAATTTTTCTGGCACAGGAAGCGCACCAATAGCACTATCAGGATTATAGTATTGTGCGTCTAACTGAAAGTTTCCGTGTATTTCTCCAGCATTTAAACCTTGTGCAAAGATGTTTTTATTTATGCATATCAATTCTGTTAACATTAACAGTACTGAATAGCGCAACAGATTAGATTTCATTTTTTAAAGTCGTTTATACTTAGTCTATTTTTTCTCCTTTGGCTAGTTTTTTAATAATTTCATAAAGCTTTTTATCATCACCAGGAGCGGCAGAATTTTGTTGATATACAATTTCTCTGTTGCCGTTTATTACAAAAACATGGGGAACATTATTTACGTTCATAGCTCTTTTGAAATCGCCATTTACATCTGAAAGTACTTCATATTCCCAACCTTTTCCATTAACATACGGTGCTACTTTATCTACGTTTCTGGCATCATCAATAGAAATAGCATACAAAACAACACCTGTTTCTTTCTGCCAATCGGCATAATCCTCAGCAATGGCATTTAGTTCGGCTTTGCAAGGGCTGCACCAGGTGGCCCAAAAGTCAATAATCATGGGTTTGCCATCGTTTTTAATGTTAGCAGTATTAAATGTTGAACCATCTAGTTTTTTAATATCAACCGATGGAATTAAATGGTCTTGCTTTTGTGCAAAGATGCAGTTAGAAAAACCTAAGACTACAAAAAGAATAAATGCTGCTTTTTTCATGAAGTGAGTTTTTTGTGGTAAAATTATAAAAGATTTTAAGTAATAAGAAAGGCCTTGATTAAATGCATTAATTATGCCATAAAAGTGAGATTTGTGCAATTAGCCTCTATGAAAAACTTGCCAAAGTGGTGATTCCTCCTTTTACAACTTGATTTAATTGTACATCTATTTTAGTACCAAGAGGCACAAAAACATCTACTCTTGAACCAAATTTTATAAAACCAAACTCTTCACCTTGTTGCAATTGCTCGCCTTCCTTACAATAATAAACTATTCTACGTGCCAAAGCACCTGCAATTTGACGCATGAGTATCGATTTCCCACTTTCATGTTCCATTACCACTGTTGTTCTTTCATTTTCTGTAGAGGATTTAGGATGCCAAGCTACTAAATAAAGACCAGCATGGTATCTTACAAACTTTACAATTCCTTTAATAGGCGCACGATTTACATGCACGTTTATTGGCGACATAAAAACAGATATTTGAATTCTTCTGTCTTTAAAATACTCTGTTTCTTCTACTTCTTCAATCACAACCACTTTCCCATCGGCAGGGCTTAAAATATGATTTTGGTGAGTTGCTATTTTACGATTTGGATGACGAAAAAACTGCAAAACTGTAATGATTACAAATATACTTAATGCAATAAAAAAGTATCGAAACATTGGCATTCCAGAAAAAATAAACCCAAACACACCATTAAGCATGAGGGAGAGCATCAGTGTTATTAATAGAGTGGGAATGCCTTCGCGGTGAAATTTCATAAAAATTGGAATAGATGTTCGTTAAAAATAAAAAAGTGAGGTTGAATCGCTTCAGTCCTCACTTTTTTAAAGTTGTTTATTAATTAGTAATTACCACGATAAGCTACTGCTTTTTCAAGCTTTTTTAAAGCTGTGATGTAGGCGCCTGTGCGTAAGTTGGTTTTATATTGTTTTGCGTTAAACCAAACATTTTCGAAAGCTGCCGACATGGATGCATCGTGTTTTGTGTTTACTTCATCTTCGGTCCAGTAATGACCATATTTATTTTGTACCCACTCAAAGTAAGAAACTGTAACACCACCTCCATTCGCTAAAATATCTGGAACTACGGTAATTCCTCTTTCAAATAAAATAGCATCAGCCTCAGATAAAGTTGGTCCGTTAGCCCCTTCAATAACTAATTTTGCTTTCATATTTTTTGCAATATGCTCCGTAATTACATTTTGAACAGCAGCCGGAACCATTACATCAACATCAGCTAAAAGTAATTCTTCGTTGGTAATATTTTCACCACCTGGAAAACCTTTAAGCATACCACCGTTTTCTTTTGCATAATTTATTGCAGCATCAATATCAATACCTTTTGGGTTAAATATTCCTGCAGTATGATCGCTAATTGCTAAAACTTTAATCCCTTTTGAATTTAAAAGCTTGGCGGCATTAGAGCCCACATTACCAAAACCTTGAATTGCACAAGTGGCATTTTTACGATCCATTCCTGTTTTTTTCATTGCTTCTAAGCACGAAATCATAACACCTCTGCCTGTTGCTGCTTCACGACCTTTTGAACCACCTAAAGTTAAAGGCTTTCCGGTAACTACACCCGGAGCATCTACTCTATGTATTTTAGAATATGTATCAACTATCCAAGCCATTTCGCGCTTTCCTGTACCCATATCTGGGGCTGGAATATCTTTATCTACACCAAATACATCTGCCATTGCAGTTGTGTAAGCTCTTGTTAAACGCTCCAATTCACCTACCGAAAGTTTTCTTGGGTCGCAAGTAATACCACCTTTTGCGCCTCCGTATGGAATATTTGCAATTGCACACTTAAATGTCATCCAAGCTGCTAATGCTTTTACCTCATCAATATCAACATCCATTGCATATCTGATACCTCCTTTAGAGGGACCTAAGGCTGTACTATGAATTACGCGGTAACCTTGAAAAACTTGCAATTTACCATCATCCATCATTACAGGCAAACTTACTACAACCTGTTTTTGCGGGCTTTTTATTACTTGCTGAAAATTAAAAGATGGGTTTAGCTTTGAAAAAGCCATGTCTAATCTTGAAAGTACGGCATCAAACATGCCTTGATGAAGATTGGCCGCCTGCTTTAATTCAGGTGCGTCTTTACTGAAATCCGAAGCGGGTGTTCCTACTTCTTTTTTGTTTGCCATAAGTGTTTAAGTTAGTTAAATTTCTGTTTTAAGAGGTCACAAAAATATAAAAAGTTAATTGCACAGCAAGAAAACTTATCCTTTTATCGCTAAAGCATTAAATTAAAAAGGTTTTTTGAATTTACACCTGCATTTGATAGACTTAACAGGCTTATAGAGATCTAAAAAAATATTTTACACTAAATTGATTTCTTAATAATTGCCAAATTGAGTATTTGCAAGACCTATTATACTACTTTTGCAAAAAATTAAAAACCTAGAATTCAATTGCCAAATTATTTAGCCTTGAATTAAATATTGAATTATTATGAAACGTATCATTGAAGCCAGAAAACTATTTAATATCACCAAGGATTCTAACCTTACTGAGTTAAAAAGTATATATAGAAATTTAATGAAAGAATGGCATCCCGATAAGTTTGTAAATGATGAAGAGCGTAAAGAAGAAGCTGCTTTAAGAAGTAAAGAAATTATTGAAGCCTATCACTTTTTGATTAGCATTTCGCCCGAAACACATTTAAATAATAAAGAAGAATATCAAGAAACAATTGCCAATAGTGGCATTGACGATTTTCAATATAAAGGGCAATCTTTAAAGGTAACCTTTCAAAATGGAAGCGTATATGAATATTTTGGGGTGCAAAAAAACATGTACAATAAGTTAATTAATTCTTCTACGATTACCCGATTTGCGCGTAGACACATATTCGAAACTCATGTGTACAGGAAAGTTACCAATCAAACTTCAAGCATATAGAGGCAAGGGTTTTTTCAGCCATATTTAAAGAATAATTTTTTATTAATAATTTACAAAAAAAGAAGTCCTTCAAATTTAGATTGAAGAATTTCTTGAGCCACGTTTTTAAAAATCATATTTTTAAGATCAGATTTTTTCTGAAAAAGAATCCTTCGTAGTTTGATCTAAGCCATGAGCTTAAGTAAAACAATTGAACCAGTTCGAACTCGAGATTTGCATGCGAATAGAAAGGAACTCGGTTTTGTTTCCCAATAAAAACAGAAAAAGTTCAGCATTATGCTACACTGCATACCTATGCTCTTGTATAAATTGTAATCAACCAATAAGAAGCTTTCAAGTAGCGCATTAGCTAAATTTTAAAATGAAACTAATTTCTAAACAATTTCCTCTGAAAGAAGGAGGTGTATTTATAATACACAGTTAAAAAACCTCATTTTTTTCAAAAAACAAACAATCATATTATCCCATATAAATTAATAAATTTGCGCTTTCATAAAAATAAACGTCAATGAAATTCGCCACAAAAGCAATACATGCGGGTCAGGAGCCCGACCCAAGTACAGGAGCTATTATGACTCCTATTTTTCAAACTTCAACCTTTGTACAGGCAAGTCCTGGAAAGCACCAAGGCTACGCATATGCAAGAGGTAAAAACCCAACACGTACTGCGCTCGAAAAATGTATTGCCTCACTTGAAAATGCAAAGCATGCTTTGTGCTTTAGTAGTGGCATGGGCGCTATTGATGCAGTAATAAAATTATTGAATCCTGGCGATGAAGTGATTACCGGTAACGACCTTTATGGTGGCAGTTACCGCATGTTTACCAAAGTGTTTGAACGCATGCAAATTAAATTTCATTTTATTGATTTAAATGATGCGCAAAACATTAAAAACTTCATTAACAAAAACACAAAATTAATTTGGGTTGAAACACCTACCAATCCAACAATGCAAATAGTAGATATTGCAGCATGTGCTAAAATTGCACAAGAAAATAATTTACTGTTAGGAGTAGATAATACATTTGCCTCTCCATACTTACAAAACCCACTAGACATGGGCGCAAACATTGTAATGCATTCTGTAACAAAATACATTGGCGGACATAGTGATGTAATTATGGGAGCTTTATGTATCAATGACGATAAAATTCATGAACAATTGGCCTTTATTCATAATTCATGTGGCGCTACACCCGGCCCTATGGATAGCTTTTTGGTTTTACGTGGTATTAAAACCTTGCATTTACGCATGGAAAGACACTGCCAAAATGGAAAAACAATTGCTCATTTTTTAGCCACACACCCTGCTATTGAAAAGGTTTACTGGCCCGGCTTTGAAACTCATCCAAACCACGCTATTGCTAAAGCCCAAATGAAAGATTTTGGAGGAATGATTTCTATAGTTTTAAAAGATGCTGATCTCGAAAAAACATTCAAAATAGCCTCTTCTTTTCATGTATTTTCTTTAGCAGAATCATTGGGAGGTGTCGAATCTTTGATTAATCATCCAGCTACAATGACACATGCCTCAATACCAAAAAAAGAAAGAGAAGCAGCGGGTGTGGTAGATAATTTGTTACGCTTAAGTGTTGGTGTAGAAGATATTGAAGATTTGTTAGCGGACTTAAAACAAGCTTTGAGCGCTTAATTTTTAAATGCAAGCGAAAAAGTTGGAATTAATTTTTTCAATTGCTTGACATACAATACATTTACTTTTATAAAAATCTAAAATTTATCATTGCTGATGAAAACTATTGCCAAGTATTTTACAATTACCATATTAGCCAGTCTTACTAGTTTTTATGTAAACGCACAAGTTAAAACACCTTGTAGCACTGATGATGCCAATAAAAGAATGGAAACTTTGTATCCTAATGAAGTTAGAAATGCTAAAGAACTGCTTGAAGCAGAAACGATAGCATTTTCGGAAAATAGAAGTTCCAGTGCCGTTATATACACAATCCCTGTAGTTTTTCATATTTTACACACCTACGGCACAGAAAATATTTCAGATGCACAAATTGAAGATGCGGTTAATATTTTAACCAGAGATTACAACAAACAAAATGCAGATACAGCAAATATTGTAAGCGCTTTTCAAGGCATTGCAGCCAATGTGGGCATTGTTTTTAAATTGGCAAAACTCGATCCTCAAGGAAATTGCACCAATGGAATCGACAGAATTTACACTCCTCTTACAAATATTGCTGATGATGATGCAAAACTAAATGTTTGGGATCGTAGCAAATATTTGAATATTTGGGTAGCTAAGGGCATAGCTAGCGGAGCTGCAGGATATTCTATGTATCCCAGTAGCGTG
Source organism: uncultured Bacteroidota bacterium (assembly GCA_903831265.1). Taxonomy (GTDB): domain Bacteria; phylum Bacteroidota; class Bacteroidia; order UBA4408; family UBA4408; genus CAIKXD01. The sequence continues at coordinate 16,653 of CAIKXD010000205.1, read as the reverse complement.
GCAACAAGTTTTGGAGCTGCTGTTGATGGCATTATGATTTTACACAACTATGTTGGAAGTATAGGAACAGGATCAACATCGCGTAGCAGAGCCTTAACACACGAAGTTGGGCATTGGCTCAACCTAGCGCACCTTTGGGGAAGCAGCAATACACCAGGTGTAACAACCAACTGTAGCCTTACCGACAACGTAAGCGACACGCCACCAACAATTGGTTGGACATCTTGTAACCTAAACGGAGCAAGTTGTGGTTCTCCAATTGATAATGTGCAAAATTACATGGAGTATTCTTATTGCTCCAATATGTTTACTAATGGTCAAAAAACACGACTATTAGCCGCATTAACTTCAAATACGGCCTCAAGAAATAATTTATGGAAAACTGCTAATTTAACAGCTACCGGCGTAAATACAAACACCGTTTGCATTCCTGATGCCGATTTTTATGCTGCATCACCACAAGTATGTGTCAATAGCAATGTCAATTTTATTGATAACACTACACTTGCTGCTGCAACTAGTTGGTCGTGGTCTTTTCCCGGAGGTTCACCAAGCACTTCTGCATCACAATCGCCAACCGTACAATATGCCGCACCCGGTACATATTCTGTTTCATTAACCGTTGGTAACTCTAGTGGTAGCAATAGTATTACTAAAAATTCTTATGTGGTAGTTTTACCTTCAACAGCCGATATAACCATACCAAGTTTTACAGAAAGTTTTGAATCGTTAAGCATTAATGCGGCTAGTAATTGGAGTATTAATAATGTTGATGGTGGGAATGCATGGTTTATTACAAGCACTGCTGGTTACACCGGAAGCAAATCAATGAAATTAAATAATATTACAAGTAGTGTTGGTAGCACTGATGAGTTTATAACACCATCAATGGACCTTACGCAGTTTGCAAATCCCCGATTGTATTACAGGGTAGCTTATGCCTCATTAACTGGCACGGGCAATCAACCAAACTCTCTGCAAATACTTTCATCTGTTGATTGTGGGCAAACTTGGGGTGCAAGAAGAACGTATTCTGAGACAACATTGGCAACGGTAGCTGCCCAAAATTCAGCATTTACACCCACCACCCCAAGTCAATGGCGACAAGATAATATCAATTTATCTCTCTTTGCTGGCTATTCAAACATACAGTTTAAATTTAAATTTGAATCTGGAGAAGGTAACAATGTTTATATAGATGACATCAATATAGATCATACAACAGCACTTACAGAAACAGAAAGTTTAAAAAACAATTTTAGAATTTTCCCAAATCCAGCCTTAAACGATGCTGTAGTGTATTTTAGCACTGAGGAAACCTCAAAAGTGAGTGTTAAAGTAATTGATGTGCTAGGTAAAACAGTTTACTCAAAAAGTATGGGAGATCTTAATGCAGGTAATCACAATATTATTTTAAATAAAGAAATCCTTAATACAGCTGGTGTTTACTTTGTTCAGCTTTCGATAAATGATTTATTGGTTACGCAAAAGTTGATTTTTAACTAGTTGTAAATCTCTGAAGCAATGTGTACAATGCTTTTATGTGATTGAAGTATAAAAAATGAATGTGTTAACTCATGGTAATTTTTAAAAGGGTTTAATAACCTCATTTGTAATTAACCCAAATTTTGCATTAGTAACTTACTCAAATCATTTTGCTTCAATCTAACGCACTTACTCCAATTTTTAATATCAAATTAGCTCGCTATTCTTTCAGTCCAAAACACTCGGTGAGTATTTGATATTATTGTAAAATTTTATTGACCAAAGACTACTACTGCGTTATCTGAGTTTAAAAGACAGATATATATCTTTAATTGTTAAGTTTGTAGGTAATTGCATCAAATGAAATTCAAGACTTCCGCTACCTTTTTGGTTTTATTTTTTAGTATAAATATTGCTTTTTGCATTGCTCAAACTAGCACTGATTCGACCAATGCACGCTTAATAAATGGCATTAGTTTTAAGCAGGATTCATCATTATTAGTTAATTTCCACTTTAGAATTCAAAGCAGATTTGGTTTTATTTCGCAAAACCTACAAAATGTTTTTCCTGGCAATTTTGATTTAGGAATTCGCAGAGCTCGTTTGTTTTTTGATGGCCATGTTTATTCGAAAAAATTGACCTATTTATTACAGATAAATTTTGCAAAAAGAGATTTAGAGGAGGACATAGGTGTAAATCATATTTTGCGTGATGCAATGATTTGGTATGAAGCATGGAAAGGCATGAAAGTAGGTTTGGGACAAGGTAAATTACCCGGTAATAGACAAAGAATAATTTCTTCGGGAGCATTGGAATTTACCGAACGTTCAATAGTAAATAATGCCTATAATTTAGATCGCGATGCAGGTTTATTTGCTAATCAGTTACTCATGATTGGAAAAGTTGGCATAAATATTAAAACTGCCCTAACCAGTGGAGAGGGTCGCAATGCGGGCATTTCAGATAAAGGATTAGCAACAACTGGCAGGATAGAAATACTGCCTTTCGGAAAGTTTACAGGCAACAATGATTTGGAAGAAGGAGATATAGAAGTAGAGAAAAATCCCAAATTATGTATAGCTGCAGTAGCACATTATAATGATTTAGCGACTAAAACATTAGGTCAAACTGGCCGTGTATTGCCCACTGCCAGATATTTGCATGCCTATATGGCCGACTTATTATTTAAGTATTCTGGTTTTGCATTTAGTTCAGAATATTTGTATCGGGGAGTAAATAATCCTTTTATGGATTTTAATAAACAAGGTTACTTTAGTGTTGGCGATGGTTTAAATACACAAATGAGTTATTACTTCGAGAATAATACCAATATAGCTTTTAGATATGCTATTACTCGACCCGATAGTTTATTAGTAAATCTCGTTCCGCATCAAAAACAATATGGGCTATGTGTTTCAAAATTTATCAATCACCATAAAATAAAAATCCAGGCAGAAATTCAGTTTAACGAGGAGTCTTTTCGCAAAAATGGAGTACTCATTAATCAGAATATTAAGCAATATATGGCCGGCTTTTTACAAATAGAACTAGGAATCTAAAGGCTTAGTTGTTTAACCGCAAAGCACGCAGAGAAGCCGCAGAGCAAGCAAAGAAAAAAATTGTCACATTGCATCATTGGCACATTGGCACATTGATTTTTGACTCAGATTAAAAATTTCATTCAAAATAAACCTTTTTATTAACCGCAAAGGCGCAGAGAAGCCGCAGAGCAAGCAAAGAAAAAAATTGTCACATTGCATCATTGGCACATTGATTTTTGCCACAGATTCACAGATTAAAAACTATACAATAATTAGCTAATCAGCACCATAAGCTAATCAGCTAATTAAAAGAAAGCCCTCACCGTTACTCCACCAGTATGTATTGTTTTGTTACCTTCTGTTTTTCTGCCATCATAATTAAAATTCACCTGCATATTGTTGGCTAAAGTTCTCTGATAGCCAATGTTCCAAGTAACATTATTACCAGGTACTAATCCATCTAACATCTCAAAAGCAACAGGTGTGTTGGCATTACTATTGTAATTAATTTTAATGTAATTTACTTTGGCACTAAAACTTCCTTTTCCTGCTTCGTTAAAACGCAACTCAGCACCATAATTGTTATTAAGCACAACATTATTAGAATCGTTATAATTGTTTACCTTTTCAACATATTTAAAGCTTAAAATTAATTTAAATGACACGTTGGGTTGATAGGTAAATTTAGGTTCTAATTCGGTATAATTAATATTAAAATCTCTTGTATTAAAATACTCCGATTTGTTTGTTTTCAAACCCTGTAAGGCTTCGGCACTCAATTGAAAAATGCGTGTAATATTATATCTGAAACGAATGGCATTAGATTTATTGCTACGCGACTCAAAACCATTAGTTAACAATTGTCTGTTGCGTGGCTCTTGATAGGTATAATCTAATCCAAATTTTGGATCCAAACGGTTAAAGTAAAAAGTGCTTCTTAGATTTGAGTTGAGCGATACCAAGGTGCTATCAAATTTTAAATTATTGAAAGGATTAAATGAGTCTTCCAAATTTGAATCAGCTGTTTTTCTATCAATTCTGTAGGCTGTTTGATTCGAAAATCGAGAAACTAGTTTTTTCCATGTTTTCTTTTGTGCGCCCCATTTGGCTGGCGCATTAAGGTTTACCAACTGATTAAACTGATTGTTAAATGTTTTTACGAATTCGTTGGTTGGTGTAAACACTTTTACATATTTAGCCTGGTCGGTAAACACAGAAATTTCAAACTCATTTAATTCCTTTATTCCATTGTCATTATAATCTTTCCAAGTGTATGAGCCTTGTCCGGGTGCAACTTCAATAAAGGAATATTCTTTTTTAACTTCCAATCCAGAACCCAATTCATAAAAAGTAGAAAGATTAATACTTCCTTTTAATAATCTTACAGAATATTCTATACGATTTACTAATGATTTATCGGTGTTTTTTGCAATTAATGTAGTGTCCTTAATATCAAGTACGCGGTAAGTACTTGTATTCTTAAAAGTACTACCAGCACTAGGATTAAAGCCTGTGCTAAAAATATAACTTTGACCAACAGAAGCCAATTTAAATGCATTGTTTTTGGGGTGCCAGTCGGTTCTATTTACATACTTTAATTCGTAGGTTGTTTTTGATGAGTCGGAGTTGTTAGCATAAGCCTGCCATTCAAAATAATGAAAACTTTGCGTTAATAAACTATCATTACTCAATGCCTTAAAACTGCTTTTTTCTTGCTCTTCAAATAAGCCAAGTACTATATTTTTTTTATTAAAGCTTTTAGAAACCCCACCTTTTTGTCGTAAGAAAACAGTATTGTTTTCTATACTCTTGGAACTTAGTAAACTCGCATCAAATGTGCCCTTCAAGCCTTTTTTATCATAAAAGTAATTAAACATGTGTTGTTGCCCATTATAATTTCTTTGTTCATTAAACGTATTGAATTGATAAAGCGCTTTATACGTTTTAATTTTTTCAACACCAAGTCCTAATGTGGCAGTTTGTTGCACGTCGTTAACCATAGTTGTGTTTCTATTCCAGTCGCGCTCAAACTCCACCGATCTAAATCTTTCAATTTGTTTAAACCCTTTCGAAATAACTTCATAGCTTCCTAAAGTTAATAATGTAATACCGCTTGTTGAGTCTTTTAAAGGCGTTTTGCCATCAATAAAATATTTTATACCATAACCCTGATTGTTGGCATTACCTTTGCTGCTAAAGGTATTTACATCATAATTACTAATGGCCATTTCGAGCCCTGTTTTTATATTTTTATTGATTTGATAGTTGGCAGATACAATAGCCATTTGCCTTTGCTTGGGTGTTGGCAGTAAAATTAATGGTTCAAAACTACCTTGCTTTACCCCATTTATTGGTGCAGCCCATTGATAAACCTTGCCATTGGCGCTGCTATTAATATTAATGTAATTTCCGTTTCCTTGACCAACATTAGTAAAAGATGGTCTAAAAATTGCGCGCTCAGGATTGGTCGAATACACAAATATTTTTTCGTAAGTGATTCCATTCACAACAGTATCTTGCTCTAAATACAATACTTGAATAGAAGAAAAATCTACCGTATCGATACTTGGTGCCAGTGCATAATTGATACTATCGCCCACATTCCTTAAAATTTCTTTTTGTGTATCAGTTAGGGTAAGATTTACTGGTTTATTTTTATTGTCTTGCTCACTGTATACATGAAAATGTGTTTGAAATTTTCCAGAGGTAAAATCGTGTCCAAATGTTACAATAGAACGTGCGTAATTTCTATCAACATATTGAAATTCGGCTACAATCCTTTTGTCTTTGGTGATTATTTTTTTGGCAGTAAATGTAATTTGTGCTGTATTGTAGTCAATAATATAATCATTCTCTTGCCCGCGCTGCAAAAGTTTGCCATCGATATATACATTTTCGGAGCCCGATAAAATAATAATAAAGCTCTCGCTCTCTGCACCTTTTAGGCGGTATGGCCCTTGATTGCCTTCAATTCCAATAATTACATTGCGCGAAAATTTTCCTTTGCTTACTGCTGCAGATGCATCAAAGCTGTGGGTTTGTGTATTTTTATTACCCTCCTTAAAAGTGGTGTTAAAAGCACCTCCTTGGTTGCGTTTAAAGTAATTCATAAAGTGCGATGTTGGCCTATTCAAAACAAAATCACCTGCTACGAGTTGCGATTTTTGATCATTCAATTGAATGTAAACTTTATCGAATTCTTGCAGCTGCTGCGTATTTCCTTCTGGTTGAATTGGAATATTATCATCAGCAATGGCGGCTTTGATATTAATACTTTCGCTTATTTTGCCTGATAGTTGTAAGTTTAAATTAGAGTTTACTACTACATCCTGATTGTTTCCAAAAGTTACACCCCGCGTAATACTGCCACTGCGGTTTAGGCCCTCCATTTTAAAAATATCAGTATTACTTTTTTGAAACTGAAAGGTATAAGGATTTGCAAAGTTATTAGAAGCAGCTTGCATTTGCTTTAAACTTTTGTGATAGTATTGTTTGCTCAACAAAAAAGGAAAAGTTTCAAATTGTACCTCAACACTATCGGGCAGGTTTCTTTTGCTCTTCCAAACTAACAATCCTTTGCCATCTAAAAGCTCGTAGTTGGCATTTATTGTTGTATCTTTAAATTGAAAAGAAGCAGCCACAACACTCAAAGTATCAAGCACAATGGTATCTCTTTTGGTTGACACAAATTTAGTTTTAAAATTACTAAAGTTTTGCGCAGTAAGGTCCAAAAAGCTGCTTAAAAAAAGTATGGTCAAAATTCCTTTCACTCCTACAAAGGAAAGTTTAAAAAATGTGGTCTGAAAATATATTGCTTAATTGTTGGCAAAAGGCCTTTAAAACCAAACGAAAAAAAGGATTGTTTATTGTGTAGCCCGCTTAATAAGCAGTTTGTGTTATGCAAACAGTTTTTCACTAATTTCAGTCAACACCTCAACTTTTACAAGATTTGGAGAAACAAGTAATCAATACCGATTACACTTTCAATTTAGTCCAATTGCAGGATGGCCTTGTTGTACTGGTTTCAAGGAGTGTTGACATTAACCATTGCATAACCTGTATTTAAAAAATATCGTAGCGCCCTAAAAAAGCACATTCTGTTAATTAAAATCATTCTTAATTGCAAAGCATGATTAATATCATTTATTCTCGAAGATGCTGATAAAGCAAGCCTTTGGCACTATATATTATTGCTTAAAAACAATTTATGACATTTCTATGACATAAAGCCTGTGCTTGAATGTGAAATTCGCAGTGCAAAAGAAAAACCCGTGAACAAGCTCTACTGTATTGCATTTACACACAACAATATTCCTATTGAACAAATAGGTATATTTCACGTGGATGACGCGCAATACCAAAACCGTTTTTCAAAAATAAAGGAGCATTGTAATTTACAGGAATTTCTGTTTTTGTCGACCTGCAATCGTGTAGAGTTTTTGATTACAACAAAGCAGGATGTTAATCTTGATTTTTTAACGCATTTTTTTACATGTTTTAACCCTGCTTTTACAGAGGAAGAAATAAGTTTTGCTGTAGACAAAGCACTCCTATTTGTTGATGATAAAGCTATCAAGCATTTGTTCGAAGTGGCTTCATCAATTGATTCATTAGTGGTTGGGGAGCGCGAAATTATTACTCAAGTAAGAAATGCTTACGATAAATGCAATGCCCTAAATTTAACAGGTGATGTTGTTCGATTGGCTATTAAACAGGCTATTGTAACTGCTAAAGAAGTTTATACTAAAACACAGGTAGCTAACAAACCCGTTTCTATTGTTTCTTTGGCTTACCGCAATTTAATTGAAAGTTCTATAAAATCTAGCGCTCGCTTTATTATTGTAGGTGCCGGCCAAACGAATACCTTAATGGCTAAGTTTTTAAAAAAACATGCTTTTGGAACTTTTGCAGTGTTTAATCGCACCTTGAGTAATGCAGAAAAACTAGCAAATGAATTAAATGGTATAGCTTATCCCTTAGCCGAGTTAGCCAACTATACCGAAGGTTTTGATGTACTTATATCATGCACAGGAGCCACAGAAAATATAGTTAGTGCCGAAATTTATAAAACCTTAATTGGGAATGAAAAAAATCAAAAAGTAATTATTGATTTATCTGTACCAAACGATATTGCTCCTGAAGTAAAAAATAACTTCAATGTTAAGTTTATAGACATTCAATTTTTGCAAAACCTAGCCAACAAAAATTTAGCTGAACGTAAAAAAGAACTGCATTTATGCGATCGAATTATTGAAGAAAAAACAGCCGAGTTTAAACTTATTTTTAAAGAACGTCAGGTAGAATTGGCAATGAAACACGTACCAGAAAGAGTAAAAGAAATTACTGAAAACGCATTGCAGACTGTTTTTGCAAAAGACATTGAAACTCTTGATGATGAAGCAAAAGCCGTACTTAGCAAAATATTAAACTATGTAGAAAAAAAATACATAAGTGTGCCTATGAAAATGGCAAAGGAGATTATGCTTAACTAATTTACGCTATTAGCATTACCTTAGCGCTTTAAAATTTAATAAGGTGTTCAACAAAAAAATTATTATAGGTTCTCGTGGAAGCGATTTAGCTTTATGGCAAGCCAATCATGTAAAAGACAGACTCACACAAGCTGGATTTGATTGCAGCATCACAATCATTAAAACGCAAGGCGATAAAATACAACACTTATCATTTGACAAACTTGAAGGGAAAGGTTTTTTTACCAAAGAACTTGAAGAAGCCTTACTTGCAGGAAGTATTGATTTAGCGGTACATTCGCACAAAGATTTACCTACTACTTCGCCCGAAAAATTGTGTATTGCAGCTGTGTCCGAACGTGAAAATCCTTCAGAAATTTTATTGATTGATAAAAACGCTGTAGATGAAAAACAAGTTTGGAATCTCAAGAAGAATGCCCGCGTTGGCACCTCTTCTGCACGCAGAAAAACACAGCTATGCGCTTATAGAAACGACCTTAACATTAGCGATTTGCGTGGCAATGTACCTACAAGAATACAAAAATTACGAGATGGGCAATACGATGCCATTATGCTTGCAGCAGCGGGTGTAGAGCGTTTGCAAATTAATTTAGATGAATTTATAGTAGAGAAACTTGATCCTAAAATATTTGTTCCTGCGCCTGCTCAAGGAGTATTGGCTTTACAAACCAGAGAAGATAATATTGAATTAATTGAAGCCTTGCAATTTCTGCATCAAAAAGAAGTAGCTACAAAAATAAATATTGAAAGAAAAGTACTCAACCTTTTTGATGGCGGCTGTCAATTACCCTTAGGTGTATATTGCGAAAAAGGTTTTGATGCAGAGGAAAATACTATTTATAAAGTTTGGGTAAGCAAAGCAGCCGACGCCAACAAAGCGCCAATTTATAGCTATTACGAAAAAACAGAAACAGAACAATTTGCGCAAGAAATTGTAGCACATTTGAATGCCATAAAACCTTGCAAAATATTTATTACCCGAAATTTACAGGCACACCATTTATTTAGTTCGAGCCTTATGGCGCAGGGTTTTGAAGTGCATGGCATTTCGTTAATTACTTTCAATACCATTGCTATGAAAAATATGCCACAAACCGATTGGATATTTTTTAGCAGCAAACATGCAGTGGAAAATTTTTTTAAACAAAAACCAATCATCGCCCACCAAAAGTTTGGCGCTATAGGAAAATCAACTGCCGATGCCATTCGTAAATTTGGTAAAAGAGCCGAGTTTATTGGTCAATCGACCGATACTAAAACCATAGGAAAACAATTTGCAGCCAGAGCTGGAAGTGCAAGTGTATTGTTTCCAATAGCAAAAGGAAGCTTAAGAAGTGTGCAAAGTCAATTTATTAAAAAAGAACAAACCATCGACATTAATGTGTACGAAACTATTGAGCACAATGATGCACAGTTGCCTGCTGCCGATATTTTAATTTTTACCAGCCCAAGCAATGTAAATGCTTTTTTTAAAGAAAATAAAGTTGAAACTCATCATCAAATAATTGCTATGGGTGGCGCCACAGAAGCAGAGTTACGCAAACATGGTGTAAGAAAATGTACGCTTCCTAATAGCTTTGATGATTTAGGAATTTTACAAGCAGTGTACAAAATAGCCACCAACTAAATATAAATTTTATGATTACACACCGCCCCAGAAGGAATAGAAAAAGTGCTGCAATACGCGCAATGGTTCAAGAAACGCAAGTGATAAACAGCGATTTAATTTTTCCTTTATTTTTAATTGAGGGAAAAAATATGAGTAGTGAAATAAAGTCGATGCCGGGTATTTATAGATTTAGCAGCGATTTAATTTTGAAAGAAATTGAAGCCTGTATGAATTTAGGCATCTATAGTTTTGCTTTGTTTCCAAATATCAGCGAAAGCTTAAAGGATAAATACGCCACCGAAAGTTATAATGATGAAGGTCTTTATTTAAAGGCTTTGCGCGATATAAAAAAGTACTTTCCAGAAAGTTGCATTATGACCGATGTAGCCATGGACCCATACAGCAGCGATGGACACGATGGGATTGTTGAAAATGGAGAAATTTTAAATGACCCAACACTAGAAGTTTTAGGAAGAATGGCAGTAGCACAGGCACAAGCAGGTGCCGATATTGTTGGCCCAAGCGATATGATGGATGGACGCGTAGGCTACATAAGACAAGAATTAGATAATGAAGGATTTACCAAGGTTTCTATCATGGCTTACAGTGCAAAGTATGCCAGTGCTTTTTATGGTCCTTTTCGCGATGCCCTAGATTCTGCGCCTAAATTTGGCGATAAAAAAACGTATCAAATGAATCCAGCCAATCACAGAGAGGCCATCATTGAAGCGCAATTAGACTTTGAAGAAGGAGCAGATTTTTTAATGGTAAAGCCCGCTTTGCCTTATTTAGATGTGATAAAAACCTTGAGCAATAATTTTGATTTACCCATTGCCGCGTACAATGTAAGTGGCGAATATGCTATGATAAAAGCTGCTGCTCAAAACGGTTGGTTAGATGGCGACAAAGCCATGTTTGAAAGTTTAACTTCTATAAAAAGAGCGGGTGCAAAAATAATATTGACCTATTTTGCCAAAGAATTCGCGCAAAAAAACAAGATATAACTAATTTAAAAAAACTTGATTACTTTTGATGTATAATTTTAAAATAAAATGATTCAAAGAATTCAATCGATATATTTATTGCTAGTTGTAACTTGTCAAAGTTTACTTTTTGCAACTGCTTTAGCCACTTTTACAAGTTACGAAACCAGTTTTAACCTAAGCTTAATGGGCTTTTACAAATTAAGCTCGGCTGGTAATGAAATGCTTATTAATAGTTATGCCTTAATGGCTGTAAATATTATTGTAATTCTATTTTCACTATTTGTAATCTTTAGTTTTAAAAATCGCAAACATCAAATAAAATTAGCTGCCTTTAATTTCCTTTTAATATGTGGTTTTATTGTGCTCATGTTTTTTAGTTTCGACAACGCAAAATCACTTTTAGATAATTCTTATAACACACAGGGAGCTGAGCTTTCTACTACTTATGGTATTGGAATGATTTTACCAATTTTATCTCTTGTTTTTAATTTCTTGGCCTTAAAGGGAATAAGAAAGGATGAAGAATTAGTAAAAAGCGCTGATAGAATAAGATAATATACTTTCAATAATTAATTAACCTCTTAACCCCAGTCCATGAAAAAAATTTACTTCTTTTTAAGCTTAATTTCAATAGCGAGTATTTCTAAAAGTCAAACACTTAATACCGATCATTTTCCAGCTCCGGGAGATGTTTACGAGTACTTTAATACCGACACCTTAGGCATACTTGCAGGACCTGCAGGAACCGCACAAGTTTGGAACTTTGAGGATTTAAATGTGGATACTGTTTTACAAATAGATAGCTATTTAGCCCCTATTGTAACTACACCTCCTATTACTGGCACCACCACTGTTATTGGAACTGACACTACAGGTTACTCCTTTTTTAAGAACACTTCCACTGAATACTCCATGCTAGGTTTTTCAGATAGTGCTAATGTAACCGTGGTTGCTTACAGTAATCCAATGACTTTGCTTACTTTTCCTTTTTCATTCGGAAATACCTATACTGATAACTTTGCCTTTACCACTACTTTTCAAGGCAATAACGTAACCGCTTCGGGTTCAATAACAACTACTGCCGATGGTTCAGGTAATTTATTATTGCCACAAGGTGCTTTTAACAATGTTTTAAGAATAAAATACAATATAGTTACAAACCTAACAGTGCTAATTTTTAATGTAACTCAAACACAAACTATTTATGAGTGGTATGACGGTACTTATAAGTTTCCTTTATTGCATATCGACAATACCAACACCACCGATCCTTTTGGAGGAGCCCCAACCGATGTAAAATCAGTTTGGGTTAAAGCTACAGGACCTGCAGGAATTTCACCAATTTCAACTGCAACCGATTTTAGCTTAGCCCCAAATCCTGCACAAGACCAAGTAAACGTGAAAATTAATAGTAATGGTGCATTTCAAACAAAAATTGTAATTACAAATGCTGTAGGACAATTAGTATATGAAAATAACAATGTTGATGCTAAGTTGAGTAATTTAAACATTAGCACATCTGATTTAGAGAAAGGTGTATATTTTGTATCTGTAATTCAAAACAATCAAACATTTACTAAAAAATTGGTGGTGCAGTAGCAAATTTTCTTTTTTGTATCAGTTGGTCAAAAGCCTTTTTACAACACTTTAAATTTACATTTAAAGCTTAAACTGCACTACTTAAAGGTTTATTTTATCTTCCCTTATCAAAATTAATTCTCATTTTTGGTAAATTCAACTATTTTTGCACAAATGCTAAGCAGCTAACTGAGAATTTATAAATGAAGGGTCGATATTTTATTCCATTTTTCTTTTTGATGGCCTTTTGCACAGCAAACACCCTTGTATATGCACAAAGCGATACATTAAACGCAACCGATGCACAAGGATGGAAGCAAGGTAAGTGGATTGAAAACAGCGATGGCGATGATGCTGAAGGCTGCAGTGCAGGAACCAAGTTAGAAGAAGGATTTTATAAAGACAATAGAAAGCTTGGCGTTTGGCGCAAATTCTGGTGCAATGGCAAGCTAAAAAATGAATTAGTATACAATGCCGACAAGAGCATTTCCTCTAAAGATTACTATGCCGATGGCAAGCTTAAAGAAGAAGGTACTTGGAATAGTATTGGATGGATTGGGCCTTACAAAACCTACCATCCTAATGGAAAGTTGTATTACGAGTGGGTTTATGATAAAGAAGGAAAAAGAACCGGAAAGCAGCGCTATTATTATGAAAACGGAAACTTAATGTTTGATGGTGAATGGAATGGAGGTAAAGAAGCTGGTGTGATTAAAGAATATTACGAAAACGGTGCTTTACGAAGTGAAAAAACATTTAATGATGGGAAGCTAGATACTACGAATGTTAAGATGTACGCCCAAAAAGATGTAAAAGCTCCTGAAGTTAAAGTAGAGGTTAAAAAAGAAGAAGTTAAACCAGCCCTTAATCCTGAGCTCGGAACCATCAAGGATGGATACAATAAAACCTTTAACAAAGAAGGAAAAATTGACCGCGAAGGAGAATTTAAAAATGCAAAATTGGTTGATGGAAAACAATATTTCTATAAAGATGGAAAGCTTGAAAAAACAGCCATTGTGCGCGAAGGAAAAGTAATTAGGTATGAAACAAGCAAAGAACAAAAAAATTAAAGCAATCGATCAAATGCGATGTTGTTAAATAGTAATTAAACTTACTTTTTAATTAATAACGTTTTTGATTTTATAGATTTTATGATTGCACAAAATAATTTATCCCTTTTTAATACACTTACTCGTAAAAAAGAAAAGTTTGAACCTTTAAATGCCCCATTTGTAGGTTTGTATGTATGTGGACCCACTGTTTACAGCGATGTACATTTAGGTAACTGCCGTACTTTTATTTCGTTTGATTTAATTTATAGATATTTATTACATCTTGGTTTCAAAGTGCGCTATGTGCGTAACATTACCGATGCGGGCCATTTGGAGGGCGACCGCGATGAAGGAGATGATAAATTTGCCAAAAAAGCGCGCTTAGAACAATTAGAGCCAATGGAAATTGTGCAACGTTATACCTTGGGTTTTCATGATGTAATGCGTGCTTTTAACACTTTGCCACCTAGTATTGAGCCCACAGCAACCGGCCATATTTTAGAGCAAATTGAAATGACAAAAAAAATCATTGAAAATGGATATGCTTACGAAGCCAATGGCTCGATATATTTTGATGTGGAGAAATATACCAAGGAACATAACTATGGAGAGCTTACTAACCGAAAATTAGAAGATTTACTAGAGAATACGCGCGAACTAGGCGGACAAGATGAAAAAAAAGGTCGCTTAGATTTTGCTTTATGGATTAAGGCCAAACCAGAACACATCATGCGTTGGCCATCGCCATGGGGATGGGGCTTTCCGGGTTGGCATATAGAATGCTCTGCTATGAGCACCAAATACCTTGGTGATACTTTCGACATTCATGGAGGCGGCATGGATTTGCAAGCCACACACCATACAAATGAAATAGCACAATCTCAAGCATGCAGCCATAAAGCACCTGTAAAATATTGGCTACATACCAATATGCTTACGGTGAATAGCGTGCGCATGAGCAAAAGTGCAGGTAATGGATTTTTACCCCATGAACTTTTTACAGGCAATCATCCATTATTAGAAAAAGGCTATAGCCCAATGGCTGTGCGCTTTTTTATGATGCAAACCCATTACAGAAGCACACTCGATTTTAGCAACGAAGCCCTACAGGCTGCCGAAAAAGGTTTTGCAAAATTAATGACTGCTTTAAAAACGCTAAAGCAGTTAAAAACTTCGGCCACTTCCACTTCTAATATTACTGCATTAGTTGAGGCTTTTTATACTGCCATGAATGATGACTTTAACAGCCCAATATTGATTGCAAATTTATTTGAGGCGGTTCGTATTATTAATTCAGTAAACGATGGTAAAGAAAGCATTACAATAGCTGATTTAAATAGCCTACAAACAACAGTTAACACTTTTGTATTTGATGTACTTGGTTTGCACGATGAAAGTGAAAATAATAATGGTGGAAAAGCTTTAGACACCGTAATGCAAATAGTTATAGAACAACGTACAGAAGCAAAAAAACGAAAAGACTTTGCGACTTCTGACCAAATTAGAGATTTACTTTTAGCAGGTGGCATTTCCATTAAAGACACCAAAGAGGGCACCATTTGGCAAGTTGATTAATGCTTTATTTGAAATTATATTTAATTAATAAACTAAAATTACAAGCTCTTAAAACTGGGTAGAAGACATGAAAAAAAATAGATTTGGCATTGCTAAAATGCCTTTTTTTATAGTGGCAGTGCTATGTTTGAGTATTTTTGCCTGCAATAATGAAAGTACTCAAACACCAACCGAAACAGTTCAAAAACCTCCTGCATTTGTAAAAAAAGCGCCTGCTTTTAATGAAGATTCGGCCTATTACTGGGTGCAAAAACAAGTTGCATTTGGTCCTCGGGTGCCTGGGAGTAAAGCACATGCTAACTGTGCCTCTTTTATTGAAAAAACTTTAAAAGATTATGGATTAACAGTGGTGGTGCAAAGTGCACCTATTACTACCTATGATAATAAAATATTTAATTTAAAAAATATTATTGCTTCGTACAAACCTGAATTTCAAAAAAGAGTGCTTTTATTGGCGCACTGGGACAGTAGACACATTGCAGATAATGATACAAAAGATGAAAACAAAGCTATTGATGGTGCTGATGATGGCGGAAGTGGTGTAGCGGTATTGCTTGAAATAGCACGTCAATTGAGCAAAGCAGATTTAAAAGTAGGTGTTGATTTATTTTTTTCTGATTTAGAGGATTACGGTCAACCAGATGATAGCGACAAACCTAAGATGCAGGACAGCTGGTGCCTAGGTACACAATATTGGGCAAAGAACATGCACGTGCCGGGATATACTGCCAATTATGGTATTTTATTAGATATGGTTGGTGCTAAAGGCGCCATATTTCCTCGTGAAGGAACAGGTACTTACTTTGCTCCCGATGTAGTGAATAAAGTGTGGAGTACAGCCAAAAACTTAGGTTATAGCAGCTATTTTACTGATGATAACACAGGCAACACTACAGATGATCATTTATATGTAAATACCATAGCTAAAATACCTTGTATTGATATTGTGCATATGAGTCCTGTTACTGGCTCTTATGGCGAGCATCATCATACGCATAAAGATACTATGGATATTATTGATAAAAACACCTTGAAGGTGGTTGGACAAACGGTGTTGGAGGTACTTTGGCAGGAGTAAGATTTGATACTGTACAAAGTAACAAATGGTCGTTGGCGGAACACCGACTATTGGAGAAAAATATTAAATTTTAATAAGCTTTTCTTTCAAAACAATGGAATCATTTAGCTTGATATTATTGCAAAATTTTGTTGACCAATGATTCCTACTGCGTAATATGGGTTAAATAACATACTCATTCTAGATTTGCTGCAATAAAAATACAACTAATACTAAAGTGAAATAATAAATAGACCAATATTTTGTATATTGGTTT
>CAIKXD010000204.1 GCA_903831265.1 uncultured Bacteroidota bacterium | reverse complement strand
TAATTTGTAAATAAAATTTTGGGAGTTAAAAATCACCAATAATTAACATGATGACTTACCCAAAAAAAATAGAAAAAAGATTAAATTGCAATTGATTTCAAAAAACAATTTAGATTAATAAAAATCATAAAACATGAAGGTAATTTTTAGATTAATGATGATATCTTTTACGCTGGGTATGTTAGCGTGCGGAGAAGAAAAAAAATCGGATAATTATGTAGAGCCAGAAATAAATGATAGTCATTCTTTTTCTAACCCCCGTGAAATAAGTATTTCGCACGTACATCTAAATCTTAAAGTAGATTTTGACAGTACCTTATTGGAAGGGAGTGCCACTTTATCATTACAACACAACAAACCTGCAGATACACTTTGGTTAGATACAAGAGGTTTAGAAATTAACTATGTAACCATAGACAGTGTAAACGAAAAAATAAATTTCTTTTTAGGTAATGATGTTATTTTTAAAGGTAAACCCCTAGGTATTCCTGTAAAATCTACCAGTAAAAAAGTACATGTACATTATAAAACAACTAGCGAGAGTGTGGCTTTGCAATGGTTGAGTCCATCGCAAACAGCAGGAAAAGATTTTCCATTTTTGTTTACGCAATCAGAAGCTAATTTAGCGCGCAGCTGGGTGCCTTGCCAGGATAATCCTGGAGTTAGATTTACTTACAGTGCAGATATTACCGTTCCAAAAAGCATGATGGCGTTGATGAGTGCCGAAAATCCGCAAAAGAAAAACGATTCTGGCGTTTATCATTTCGAAATGAAAGAAAAAATTCCAGCTTATTTAATGGCTTTAGCAGTTGGTAATCTTGAGTTTTTAGCCACGGGTAAGCGCACAGGAGTATATTCAGAACCAGCCATGGTGCATAAAGCAGTTGTTGAGTTTTCTGAAATGGATGATATGGTAAAAGCAGCTGAAGCACTTTATGGGCCATACCGATGGGGGCGATTTGATGTAATTGTGCTGCCACCTTCCTTCCCTTTTGGAGGAATGGAAAATCCAAAATTAACTTTCTTAACGCCTACTTTGGTAGTTGGCGATAAATCATTAACTGCCGTAGTAGCGCACGAATTAGCGCACTCATGGAGCGGAAATTTAGTAACTAACGCCACATGGAACGACTTTTGGCTTAATGAAGGTTTTACGGTTTATATTGAAAGAAGAATTATTGAACGTTTAAGAGGTAAAGACTTTGCCGATATGCAGGCAGTGCTGGGCATGCAAGATTTAAAAGAAACCTTAGAAGATTTAAAAAAAGAGCCAGATGATACCAGACTAAAATTAAGTTTAGAAAATCGCGATCCTGATGATGGAATGACGGATGTGGCTTATGAAAAGGGTTATTTGTTTTTACGATTGATTGAAGAGACGGTTGGTCGCGAAAAATTTGACCGTTTTTTAACTGCGTATTTTGATGAGCATGCATTTAAGAGTATCACTACAGAATCCTTTATTCATTACTTAAACGTTAACTTATTAAATGATGAGAATGGATTTAAGGATAAAGTAAATATTGATGAGTGGGTTTATAAAGCGGGCATCCCTGCTAATTGTCCTAAAATTGCCTCAGAAAAGTTTAAAACAATAGAAAATAAAGTAGCCTTATTTTTAAACGGTAGCAGTGCTAGTGAATTAAATTTACAGCATGTTTCAACCAACGAATGGTTACACTTTTTAGACGCGCTGCCAACCAAACTAAGTATTGCACAAATGGTTGATTTGGATAGTGCTTATCAATTTACAGAAAGTGGCAATGCCGAAATTTTGTGCAAATGGTTGCGAAAAAGTATTGCTAGCGATTATGCAAAAGCCAACGAACCTTTAGAGTACTTTTTGATACATACAGGCAGAAGAAAGTTTGTAAAACCATTGTACAGCGAACTTGCCAAAACACCCGAAGGATTGGCAAAAGCAAAAATAATTTATAGCAAGGCTAAACCAAATTATCACGCCCTTGTTATCAATACCTTAGAACAAATTTTAGAAAAACAATCAGTAAAAATGTAAGCTTTTAAGCTTATTTATTAAATAAAATACAGCATGATTACTACAGAAAGCGTACTTGAAGCATTAAAGAATGTTGATGATCCAGATTTAAAAAAAGACATTGTAACATTAGGCATGGTGCGCGATGTGAAAGTTGATGGAAAAAAGGTAAATTTTACAGTTGTACTTACCACACCTGCATGCCCTATGAAAGAAATGATTCACAAAGCTTGTGTAAATGCCATAATACACTTTGTGGATAAAGAAGCACAAGTTGAAGTAAATATGACTGCTGATGTAACCTCTCGTAGAAATAATGGAGGACCTTTAATGCCAGGTGTTAAAAACATTATTGCTATAGCTTCAGGCAAAGGCGGTGTGGGTAAATCAACTGTTGCCTCTAATTTGGCAGTTGCGTTGGCTTTAAATGGTGCAAAAGTTGGTTTGGTAGATGCTGATATTTATGGTCCATCGGTACCTATTATGTTTGATGTTATGGATGAAAAGCCAATGATTAAGCAGAAAGATGGTAAAAATTACATTATTCCTGTGGAGGCCTATGGCGTTAAATTACTTTCAATAGGTTTTTTTGCCGATACATCACAAGCAATTGTGTGGCGAGGTCCAATGGCCAGCAAAGCACTCAATCAAATGTTTGCTGATGCAGACTGGGGCGATTTAGATTACATGCTTATTGATTTACCTCCAGGAACAGGCGATATACATTTAAGTTTGGTTCAAGCTGTTCCGCTTACTGGTGCCATTGTGGTGAGCACACCTCAGCAAGTGGCTTTAGCCGATGCTCAAAAAGGGGTAAGTATGTTTAAAATGCCAAACATCAATGTTCCCGTTTTGGGAATAATTGAAAACATGGCTTATTTTACACCGGCCGAATTGCCAGAAAACAAATACTATATTTTTGGGAAAGATGGCGCTAAAAATTTAGCTGAAAGAATTGGCGTTCCACTTTTAGGAGAGATTCCATTAGTGCAAAGTATAAGAGAGGCTGGTGATGCTGGTCGTCCGGCTGCTTTGCAAGAAAACACGCCACTTGCCAAAGTATTTAAAGATATGGCACAACGTGTAGCGCAGGAAGTAGCGATTAGAAACGCAGAAAAAGCCAATACAGAAATTCCTGCTTAGTCATTAATTCTATGCTTGCGGTTGGGTAACAAATTTTTAAGTGTCCAATCTAATTTTTGTTCGAATTTTTCACTTCTTACTTTGCAATCTGCAATACTGCATATAGCGCAAGAGCTTGGTATACATGGATCAGAGTGAATAAAAAACTCAATGTCTTCATGTATTTTATCTTTAATTAAATTTTCTACCGCAATCACCTCGTGATGTGTGTTTTCTAAATTATCGTACCAAGGCAAAGTAATATGAGCATCAATATGCAAGGTATGGCCATATTTTAATACACGTAGGTTATGCATGTCAATCCATTTTTTACTGCGATTTTCATTGAGCACTACTATCAATTTTTCTAAATTTTCATAGTCGGCTTCATCTAACAAACCAGTAATTGATTGCTTTAAAAGTTTGTAGCCCGTATAAAAAATAAAACCTCCAAATAAAATAGCAATCACATGATCAAGCCACAGTAATTTTGTAAGGTGTATTACTAATAATCCAATCACTAAACCAATGCTAGAAACAGTGTCGGAAATTAGGTGTTTACCGTCGGCAGTCATAATTATGGATTGGTGCTTTTTTCCTAAACCAATCAAATACTTTCCCATAATAAAATTGGCTGCGCCAGCTAATAAAGAGAGTATTGCAGCAATATCAAGGCTATGTATTGTAGGAGGTTGAAAGAATCCATGAATTGATTTGGCAATAATTAAAACGCCAGAAATAAAAATTAATCCGCCTTCAAAACCTGCACTTAAAAGTTCAATTTTTCCATGTCCGTAAGGATGATCCTCATCTTTTGGTTGCGATGCGTAATACAAACTAAACAAGGCAAAAATACCGGTGATAATATTGATAATGGATTCTAAAGCATCGGTTAAAACAGCGTTTGAGTGGGTTAAAAAATAGGCCACTATTTTAAGTCCCATAATTAAAAAACCACCAAGCAAAACTTTTTGCATGGCTCTAATTTTTAATTTTGAAGATGTTTTAGGCACGATTTATTTATACCAATTAATGCAATTCATAATAATCGTTTAAATCGGGAATTTCAATATTACTAAAGCCTGACTCTATTAGCTTTGTCTTAAAGTCAAACATTACATCTTCATTACCATGAACTAAAAATATTTTCTTTAATTCCGCTTTATTTTGACAGGATAGAAAGTCGATTATTTCGGTATAATCGGCATGGGCACTATAGGAGTTGATTGCTTTGATTTGCATTTTAACATCATGTACTTCACCAAAAATGCGAACTTGTTTATCGCCTCTTAACAAACGATGTCCTAATGAGTTTGGAGGAACAAATCCAACGACTAAAAGTGTACAATTTTCTTTACCAATGTTATTATGCAAATGATGTTTAATACGACCAGCTTCCATCATACCTGAAGCAGAAATAATAATACATGGTTCTTTAAGTTCATTCAAAGCCTTCGATTCTTCTGCATCTTGAATATATATCAAATTCTTAAAGCCAAAAGGGTCATCATCAATTTCCATGTATTTTTGAATCTCCTCATTAAAACTATCTGAATATTTTCGCATAATATCAGTAGCATTCATACTTAAAGGACTATCAACAAAGACTTTAATGGCGGGCAATAATCCCTGTGTTTTTAATCTATCGAGTGTGTACACTACTTCTTGCGTTCGTCCTAAGCTAAATGCAGGTATCAATAGTTTTCCTTTTTTTTCTACGCAAGTTTCGAGCACCACCTGAAGCAGTTTTTCGGCAGCCATAGCGGCATCATCATGCAATCGGTTACCGTAAGTAGATTCGCAAATGATATAATCGGCCTGACGAAATTTTTCGGGCGCCTTAATAATTAAATCATGTGGCCTGCCAATATCGCCAGTAAAACATACATGAATAATCTTGTTAAGATCCTTAATTGCCAGATTAACTACTGCGCTTCCAAGAATATGACCAGCATCAGTAAAATTGAAACTAACCTCATCATTAATTACAAATTCATTATGATAAGGCACAGTGTAAAAGTGTTTCATGCATTTACCTGCATCTTTTGTGGTATATAATGGCTTTAATGGTGGTTTACCCATTTTTGCGCGTCTTTTATTTAAAAAAACCATATCGTTTTCATGAATATGGGCACTATCCATCAACATTACCTCACATAAATCTCTTGTGGCTGGCGTGGCAAAAATTTTACCTGTAAAGCCTAGTTTTACCAACAATGGCAAATTACCCGAATGATCGATATGAGCATGAGATAAAATTACCGCATCTATTTCTGCTGGATTAAATCCAAGATGACTGTTTAACTCATCATTATCTTTTGCGCTGTTTTGATAGAGACCACAATCTAATAATATCTTTTTACCCTGTTGGGTGGTGATGATATGTTTACTGCCAGTTACAGTTTTTGCAGCACCTTTAAATGTTAGTATCATAATAAATATTTTGTGTTGAAATTAAGAATAAAATTAACTCCTAGTTGACTATTTGAAGCTTATCTTTTAATTTAATTGATTCAGGAGCAAGCCTTATCCCTTTATTCAAATATTCTTTTGCTTCGATCCGATTACCCGAATTAAAGTAATATTTAGCTGCCGACAAATATCCCCTCTCTACAATTTCTGTATCAAGAGAAAGATTGTTTTCTATACATAAATCTTCATTCTTAGCAATAAAATCTTCGCCTTCTTTTATCAATCCATTGTTAAAGTTTTTGTAAGCTAGGTCAAGATAGCAATGAGCCTTGATCCTTAAAACAGAAGTGCTTTTTTTTAGAAATGGAAATGCTATAATAAATTCATCAACCAATTTAAGTACAGTTTCTGAATCTCTATTTTCAGAAATACTAATATTTAATGTTTCAGTTACAATCGATTTTATATCCTTATCATCTGGCTTAATATTAAACGCACTTTTTATATGGTATAATTCTACTTTTTTTTCTTTCCATTGATTGAGTCCAATACGAGCAATTTCAATATGATATTTAAAATCAATCTCTTGCTTTAAGGATAATACATCAATGTTTTTAACTAACAACTTATGGTATTTTTCAAAGGTATCAGCATCACCATTTTTAATGAGTACAGTATTCAGTAATGTTTTGTATTCAGATATTATAAATTCATTATTAACTTCTGCATCTCTTCGATTGTTCAAACGACATAGGAATTCTAATTTATCTACATCATATTTATCATTATAATTATTATTTCCAAGTGAGTTAAATAGATGATATTTCAAAGTGGTTTCATTTCGCAAACTTGAATCAAGAAAATATGATTTTAAACCATCATCAAATGCCTCTTGTTTTTTTTTATTATCTAAAGCAATCATAGCATTGCTGTTGTATTTTATGCTTGCCAATTGTAATAAGGTGATTTCTTGGGTGTAGAAGTAATATTTTTCAAAAAGCTTTTCACTATTACCTTTGTTAAATTCTTCTTGAGGGATTATTTTTCCATAAAACAATGATTTTGTGTATTTGCCCATAAAATATTCATTAAATTGGGTAAAGCTTTTCGCTGAATCAGCGTATTGAATTATAATTTTTTTACTTTGAGGGTAGGCGATAATATAAATACTGTTTTTATCCTCCTTGAGTTGATAAGGTATATTTAACTTAGATAAAAATATAGCATACAATGACGTTAATGTAATACAATCATAGGTACCAGTTTCAAATAATTCTGAAAATTGACTATTAAATTTATAGGTTTTAAGAAAATTTTCATGAATAGCATCATGCAAATTTTTAATTTTTACTTCTTCATTTTTATTGCTATTTTTCTTACTTATCTTTTCAACAAACTTATTAATTATTGATGCTATGTTAT
>CAIKXD010000203.1 GCA_903831265.1 uncultured Bacteroidota bacterium | reverse complement strand
TCTCTAAAAAGGGTGTCAAAAAAAAATATTTTTCTGAAATTGAAGCAGAAATTATTTATGTCTAAGCGAAATCCAAAATTACTGATCGAAGATATTTTATAAAGCAGCAACAAAATACTGACTTACACCAATGGTATGTCATTTGAATATTTCGCCAATGATTTCAAAATTTCTGATATCTTGTATGAAATATTTAATATGGCGAAGAATAAATCACCTTCCACACACCAGGTAAGTGTTGCACTTATTAGTTTTTCCAGTTATTCCATATTTTTCTTACATAAGAGTCACTAAGGCCAGTGACTTCGGAAATTTGTTTAGCAGATTTCCCTTCACTCCTTAATTCCTTCACTTTTTCATATCGTAGTTGTTGTATCAAATCGCCTGGCTTATCAGGGGAAAGAATATTATATACCATTGAATTGTTGGTGTCAAAATGATCAACTATAGATTTCAAAGAGGCAGTTGGAAGAAATTCTTTAATGAATGATTCAATATCTGCCCTGCTTAGTTTGGGTTTCACTTCGTCTTTATTATCAGACATTAATTCGGACTGTATTTTTTTAAGTCTACGTTTATATTGTAATAATAAAATTAAAAGCAATAATATCACTGTTACAATTATTAAAACAAACCAAATAGGTATTTTAGAAGTATACTCTGTGGACAACATTTTCGCCGAACTAGTGATGATAGTGTCAATTTGAGCCAAGTCTATAATATACAATCCATTGATACTGCCAGCATACAACTTATTTTTATCTATGAACAACGCTTTTCTGTTAAACTCAACTCCAGGAATAAGAGGGTGTAATTTATTTTCATTTTGGCGGTATAAGTACAATCCCTCGTCCGTGCTAATTACAAATTCTTGTTCTGCAATGGATAGCATAGTGTGTGCTTTTTTAAGCGAAATAATTTTATCAAAATCACCTTCACCCTGTTGCATATACAAGCCGTTTGTTGTGAGTAGGTATTGTAAGCGTAATTGTATTTTACCATCAATAATGGTTTCTTTTATGGAGCTATTGTCGATTACCTTATTGTTAGACAAATCAAGTACGAAAACCTGATTGCTATTTGAAAAATAGAGAAGGTTGTATTGTGAATTTATGTTTAGTATTACATTGTCTTCTGTTGTGGGTGCTTTAAAAATTTCAACCACCGATTGGAAATTACTATCAAGCAGTGCCAAGCGGTTCCCAATAACAACTATATATTTTTTAATTTTTTCGACATAACGTATGTCGCGCGTGGGTATGAAATTGAAATTAGCGGGTAGTGCCTGATTCACCAATTTTTTTTCCGCTTTTATATCTTCTATATTGTATACATCAAGGCCATTGGTGCACATAAACACTTTGCCATTGTATTCGCGAATATAACCGTCTGTAAAGGGGGATATTGGATGGCCTAAAAGGCGATTTTGATAATATATCCCCGAATAAGTCCCTGTAAAATTGGATGAAATAGTGCGAATACTGTGGTTTCTGAATCGGTAGGCGTAGGGAAGGATCTCGTATACATGCATTCTTCCCCCGGAGGTAATATAAAAATAGTGATCGTTGCCTACATGGTACTCGTCCCGTTTTTCAGTTGGAAAGGGGAGCATATGTATCATTGAATTTTGATTATGATATTTAATCCCGTTCGAATCAATGCCAACTTTGCCTTTATTATCTATTTTCAGATATCCATTTTGACTGTTTATTTTGACTGGATTGGTTTCTTTAAACAAATACATGCCATCCGAACTTCCAGCATATATATTTCCACTCCAGTCCTTAACCAAATTAAAGTAAAATGGCCTAGAATATATTGTAAACAACGAAGTGTCCCGTAATTGACCACTTGAGTTAAAGCTTATAATTAAACCTATAATACTTAAAATATACCTAGCTGACATATGTATTGAGTTATTGGATTGGGGGGTAAATATAGTAGTAAAATTGGATGAAATTTATTGATTTTACACTTTGCGATAAATTTTATTCAAATATTGGATGTTATTTTTCCTTTATAAATAAAAGAACATAGCTTATAAATAATGATTTAATCAAATAATTTCTATCTGATACTATAAAAATATTTTTGCCTGTAACTATTTAAAACAAAAAAGTTAAGCAAATCCTTATTTATTATGTTAAATATCAGAATCTACTTTCTCGGAGCAATTTTCATATTATTAAGTCAGTCAATTTTGGCTAACAATATCTCGGTTGCTAATGTAAGCCTCACTGCAAAGAATACGACTGCCGGTGTAAACAATTCTGCTAATTATAGAAACGTACAATTTGATATTAGTTGGGAGAACAGTTGGAGAACT
>CAIKXD010000202.1 GCA_903831265.1 uncultured Bacteroidota bacterium | reverse complement strand
GTTGAGCTCAACAAAATGATATTGTTTCGAAGCTTGTGTTAGTTTTAATTAGCTTCAAAAAATACAAGTGCTAAAATCAGATTCAATACAGCCAGTCAGAGAATTAAAATGAGGGTTAATGGACAAAATAGTTCCTAAAAACCTCTAAAACTATTATTGGTCGTACCTTTCAGCGATTTAAAGGTTATGATCAAAAAAACTGCTTTTATTGTGGGTGTAAAATTGTCACCAAAAAAGGTTTTCAAAATGGAGTGCAACGTTATAAATGTGCCTCTTGTGGAAAAATATTTCAGGCTGGTTTTCGATTAGATTCGGATACCATTTGGCACGAATATATCCAAGGCAAACAAACCTACTCTCAACTTGCAGCTAAGTATAATTGCTCAATAAAAACGATTCAACGAAAGATAGATGCCGTTAAAACGGTACGTCTAACAATTTTCCCAAGTGTTGTAAATGTGCTAATGGACACTACCTATTTTGGCAGAAAATTTGGGGTAATGGTTTTTAAAGACAGCCTGACAGGATCTATTCTGTTCAAGCAATATGTAAAACAAGAAACCAACCAATTGTACTTAAAAGGCATCGAAGAAATTTCTAGAAGAGGCATAAAAATACAAAGCATAATTTGTGATGGACGTAAAGGATTATTTCAATTATTTGACGATAGAATCCCTATGCAGATGTGTAACTTTCATCAGGTGGCTATTTTAAGAAGATATTTGACAAAAAAACCTAAAATGCAAGCCAGTAAAGAATTATGGGAACACACATTGCTGCTAACAAATACTGATAAAGAGAGTTTTGAAGGTGGTTTAAACGACTGGTATATCAAGTGGGAGAATTTTTTGAATGAAAGAAAAACAGACGAAAAAGGCACGAAAAGATATGTACACAAAAAGCTAAGAAGTGCATACAGAAGCTTAAAAACAAACCTACCTTGGTTATTTACTTGGTATTACAATATAGACCTCAAAATACCCAATACGACAAATGCAATAGATGGACATTTTGCCAATTTGAAGAATAAATTAAGAAATCATAATGGATTATCAATCACTCGAAAGAAGAAGTTTATAGATGAGTTTTTTAAGGCATGAGGAACTCTAAAAATATCAATGGGCTATCTTTAAATAACCCATTGAATGACATTTTTATCGTTCACAAACTATCCCTAACAAGTTGCTCTCCAGCAGAGCTTGTTTCCGTTTTGTTTGATATGTCAAAAATAATATAGATTCAATTTGGAAAATAAAATCAGCAAAAAAATATAGGAACTATTTTGTCCACTTGAACAAAACATGTAAAAATTAGGAACTATTTTGTCCATTAGACCTAAAATTCAAAAAAAATGCCCTCATAAAATTATGAAGGCATTTTTATTAACCTAACAACATCAATTAGTTCAATGCTTTTATCGCTGCCTCATAATTTGGTTCCTGAGCTATTTCCGGCACCTGTTCGTTATAAATTACTTTCCCCAACTCATCGATTATAATTACCGCTCTTGAATGCAGATTAGCCAAGCCGCCTTCCTGAATCTCTAGTTTATAATCCTTACCAAATTTACCGGTAGCAAAATCCGATAATGAAACAACGTCTTTTAAGCCCTCTGCCCCGCAAAAACGAGCTTGAGCAAATGGCAAATCTCTCGAAACACAAAGCACACTTGTATTGTTCAAACTAGATGCCTGTTTATTAAACTCACGCACAGAAGCAGCACAAATGCCAGTGTCTATACTCGGGAAAACATTTAAAACAAGTCTTTTTCCAGCAAAATCTTTAAGCGTAACCCTCGATAAATCGCTCTTTACCAACTCAAAATCAGGAGCCAACTGACCTACTCCTGGCAATTCGCCAAGGGTATTTATAACATTTCCTTTTAAAGTAATTTTTGCCATAATTTATAGTTTTTGTTTTTGAATTATTTGTAAAGATAGGATTGAAATTTAAATACTAATTATTTTAATTTTCATTCCTCTATTAAGATCTCATAAAACACATCGAAAGACTCTTTTGGACCCAATTCCAAAATACCTTCTTTGGTTTCAAGATACTGATTT
>CAIKXD010000201.1 GCA_903831265.1 uncultured Bacteroidota bacterium | reverse complement strand
CACCAAGCTTTTCCCAACACTCCTATTGTAGGAATGGGTGGAGTTGCATCTGGTCGAGACGCTCTTGAATTAATTTTAGCTGGAGCTAGTGCGGTTAATCTGTTAATCTGTGGCAAAAATTTAGTTAGCTAATTAGCTGATACCGTTGATTAGCTGATGATATTGCGATTTTGGAATGCTGTAATTCAATTTGAAAATGAATAGTTTTTCTCTGCACCCTCTGCGGCTACTTAGCGCATTTTTCGGTTAATCTGTGAATCAGTGGCAAAAATTTAATTAGCTAATTGGCTGATACCGTTGATTAGCTGATGGTATTGCTGTTTTGGAATACTGTAATTCAATTTGAAAATGAATAGTTTTTCTCGGCGCCCTCTGCGACTTCTTTGCGCGCTTTGCGGTTAATCTGTGAATCTGTGGCAAAAAATAATGTTCAATTTAATTTAGAGGTGATTAAATTTTAAAAGCCGATAAATGGTACATTTGTATAATATAAAAGTTATACAAATTGACCAATAACGAAACTCAATCTTTACTCCTTCAAACCCCTTACGAAAAGCGCTTGGCCATTATTGCCGAAACCTTTAAGCAATTGCAAAAAGATATTGGAATCGATGATGATTTACTTATTTTCGAAGGCAATCCCGAGTCGGCATACCAGCAATTGTTCGATTGTATTGAGCCTTATTTGCATAACTTATTACAAAGCAATGCACAGCGCTTTGCCCGCGTGCTCTACAAAGTTGATATTAGTGAGGGCGCTTTAAACAAAAAACTATTGGCATTTCCAGAAAAAAGCTATGTGCGCATCGTTACAGAAATGGTTATTTACAGGGCCTTTCAAAAGGTAATGACAAAAATGATTAGTCGCGAAAATTTAAAGTAACATGCTGCTGCAACTATTCCAAGAATTTATAACGCAAAAAAAACTGATCAACACATCAGACAAGCTGCTATTAGCAATAAGCGGAGGAGTTGACAGTATGACGTTGTTGCATCTTTGTTTAAAGGCTAGATATGATTTTAGTGTGGCACATGTAAATTTTAAATTGCGTGGAGCGGATGCCGATGCCGACGAGTTCCTGGTAATTAACACCTGCAAAGCACATCAAATCGAATGTTTTTCTACACAAGTAGAAACACAAGATTATGCTAATCAACACAAATTATCCATCCAAATGGCCGCGCGTGAGCTGCGTTACAACTATTTCAATACGTTAATTAAACAACATCATTTTACCAAGTTAGTTACTGCCCACCATGCCAACGACAATATTGAAACATTCTTTATCAATTTACTCCGAAGCAGCGGCATTCAAGGGCTTACAGGCATTCCTTTGCAAAATGAAAACATCATCAGACCACTTTTATTTGCTACAAAACAACAAATAGAAACCTACGTACAAACACATCAAATAAAATTCAATACCGATAGCAGTAATTTAAAAGACGATTATTTGAGGAATTACCTCCGACACCATGTTATTCCTACAATAAATAAGGCCAATACAAATGCCAACACACAAATTTTAAACAGCATACAACATCTTAATGATGACGCTAGTTTATTACAAGAATTACATCAAAAAACATTTGAGACACTGTTGAAGGAGCATGCACATGGCATAAGTATAAATAAAACCAAGCTACTCGGCTACACCAATGCGGCACACCTACTTTTTTGGCAATTAAAAAATTACGGTTTTAATCATTCTCAAGTGCAAGATATGCTTGACAATGAAGATAGCGGTCGTATTTTTTACAGCAACACACATCAAATTTTACAAAATAGAGATGAGTTAATTTTAAGTGCAATTGCCAATAATGAGCCAACAGCAGCAATCATTATTGAATCTATTCAGCAAAACATAGAAACACCCGTTTCTTTAAAAATTCAATTATTAGACCTTAATAGCGTAAATTACAAAAGCGCCCAGTTCAACGAAATATATGTTGATGCGGCAAAAATTCAATTTCCACTCACCCTGCGCAAATGGCAAACTGGCGACCAAATGCAGCCATTAGGCATGAAACATCAAAAAAAAATAAGCGATATTTTAATCGATAACAAAGTAGACAATCTCACCAAAGCCAACACCTACGTGCTTTGCAACGCTAGCAATGAAATCATTTGGCTCATTAATCAGCGTGTTAGTGAAAATTTTAAGATCGAAGCAAATTCTAAAAACGTGTTACACATCAGCCTCAATTAATGTATAAAAATGCTTTGGGCAAAGCCCTCCTGCGGAGGGCCCGGGTGCTCCGCGCTACGTGGTAGCTAGCTTCGCCCCCTTTTGCAAAAAAACTTATTAAAAAAAGTAATACCAATTGCATTTATTTTTTAGTCCAACTAAAAAATAAATATGCAATGGTTAATGCCGATACTACTTGAAATTAGTTCAATAAGGCAATGCCGCAATTGGACTATATTGAAAGTGTAATCGGTATAACATTCAACATCATCATTTCACGTTCAGCATTCCTTGTTTCATGTTCATTATTTTTATACCATTACTTGGGTATAATTAGTCCAATCCGCTAGTATAATTATGACTGCGCTTTCGCCACTCATTAAGAAATTGATGCAAGATGTAAAGTAGAATGTATTTGAAAATCAAACCACTATTTTGGAAGAGGATTACTCTGCACCAAATACCAATCAACCCATGCGTCCATTTGTTTTACTGAAGTAGGTCGTAAAATTATTTTACGATTCTGGTCTATTAAGAACATGGTGGGAGTGCCAAATACATAGTAGTCCTTTGCCATTTTGCTTTCCCACTTTTTAAAATCGCAGGTTGAGATAAATGGAAAATCTTTTGCAAAGGCCTGATACGCTGCTCGATCCTCATCCAAGGAAACAAAAACAACTTCTACGCTATTGGCATTCCACTTCTGATATTGCTTAGCAATTTCGGGTAGCTCCTCTTTACACTTTGGGCACCAACTGGCGCCAAATACAACCACAGTGTATTTATTTTTCAAATCAGTTAATTTTTCTGGGAGCTTTTTGTTGGCATAGTTAGGGGCCAAAATATTGGATGTAAAAAGGATTTCAGGAGCAGTGTTGCCTTTTTTCATGGCACGATAGGTCTCCAGTTGCTTGGCCAAATCGCTGTTGAGAGTGCAACTGGTTTCATTTAAGGCTTTCAGTGCCAGGTATTCCGATGCCTGAAAAAGGCTTTGCCTCTCTAAAAGGTCGAAGAGGTAATCGGTAACTTCATTCAGTTTTTTTTCATCTTTAATCAAATGCACCATCATTGCATCAATAGAAAGTTTCATTTCAATAAAAACTGAATCCAATGATTTTCCGCTATTTTCTAACAGCCAGAAATGGCTTTCTATGGCATCCTTAAACAAACCACTTTTATACAAACGTGGATCTGAATAATCCAATGCTCTGAATGCCGCAATAGCAGATGGTATTTCTTTAGGACGGTATTGAGCTACTGTTGAAACCGAACTTACCAATTTACGTTTAGGTAAAAACCAACTCACATAACTACTCATAGGTAGTTTTGCTAAAAACTCATCGTCCTCTTTTCTTATCCGCTTCTTTTCTAATTGAATGGCTTTGCTTGGCGTTTTTTGTATTAAAAACAAGGAATCTGCAACATATATTTGTTCTAAATATATCCATGCACTTAGCGCTTGCTCTCTTTTTGGATGCTCCTTTGCGTATTGCTCAAACCACAAATTTTCCTGCCCTTTTACGATATGAAATGTTTCTACAGCACTTAATGCATCGCCAACAATTTCTATATCTTCTCCACTTAGAATAACAAAAAGAGGTTTTTTATCTTCCGCTATAAGATAGCCAACACCATAATCTGATTTGGCGTAAGTAAGTTTAAAATTCCCTTTTTCATCTGAGCTAGCAGATGATATTAAATAAGAATTTAAGCCATTGAAACCTTCTAAACGAATAGTTTTATTGGATAATAAAGATAAATTTCCTGATATGTTTTGAGAAAAAACACGCAAGGTGGTAATCAGTATAACCTTTATTAGAACTATAGTTTTTATTTGCATATGTTTTTAAAATTTAACCCCCTTTATTTGCCCTCATTTGTAACTTGAACTAGCAATATTTGCGGTAATGGATGTAGCATGCTTTTATTTTATACCTTGTAAGAATTAACTTATTTTCAATAACCCAGCGAAGCAAGAGAGATAACGTTTACTCCATCTTTGCGCACATAGCTTACACCGGTGCCGGTAATCACATTCAATGATTGTAAATTTGTTGTACCTGACTCTTCTGTAATTGAAGCAAATTTTAATAATTTTTTTGCTGCTTCATCAATTTGTCCGATTCCTAATTTAATTTCAAAAGCACAATATTTGCCAGAATACTGTTGCACAATAGCATCTACTTCCAAACCAGTTGAATCATAATAATGATATACTTTTGCGTCATTCGCCTGTGCATAAACTCTCAAATCATGAACAACTAATGATTCAAACAAAAAACCTGTTAATTTTAAATCATTTATTAAGGCTTCTTTTCCTATACCTAATGAAGCTACCGCAAGAGCAACATCTGAAAAATGACGTTTACCGGATTTACGCAGAGAAGCCGAAGACCGGATATGTTTATTCCATGCAGGTTGATCTTCAATGATCATCAAACGATTTAAGGCTTCTAGATAATCGTAAATTGTAGGACGAGAAACATCCGTGTTTTCATTTAGTTTAACATCTTTCTCTAGCACTGTGATATCCACAGTTGTTGCTACATTACGAGCAAGTGCACGCAGTAGACCGCGCACTTTCTCGGGATTTCTTTTGACAGCTGAAACACGACTTATATCTACTTCTGCCAACAAATCAACATAAGCACGATTGATTTCCATTGCCTGAGCTAAACTTTTTTTCATTAATCCAGGAAATCCACCTTTTATAATTCGCTCTATTATAAATTCAAGGTCTGTTGGCGTGTCAATTGTTTGTTGATTAATTCCATTTAATAATTTACCCAAGCTGATCTCACCAGTTGAATAACCCATTTCTTGCCAAGACATTGTACGCATATCTAACAGCGTAAATCTTCCTGCACCTG
Source organism: uncultured Bacteroidota bacterium (assembly GCA_903831265.1). GTDB lineage: Bacteria > Bacteroidota > Bacteroidia > UBA4408 > UBA4408 > CAIKXD01. Next base: position 688 of record CAIKXD010000201.1, on the reverse strand, counting down.
AGTGCATTTTTGCACTTTCTTCCGGATTTGAAGAACCCGTTAAAATAAATTGAGCCGTTTTATTTCGTTGATCCACTTCATGTCTCACATAATTCCAAATTTTAGGGTATTCTTGCCATTCATCAATCAAGCGGGGTGCATCTCCAAGCAACAATCGCTGTGGAGCTGTTTCCATAAACAATGGAACCTGCTCGTCTTGATCAAAAGAGATCATGCTCGCTGCAAGTTGCTTCGCCGATTGTGTTTTACCACATGCCTTCATCCCACGAATTAATAAGGCGCCCGAAGCATTTAATTTTCGTTTCAATTCTTCGTCTGAAATACGCGCTATATAGGAAAGTTGTGATGACATACACTTTTTTTCTTTCACAAATATAGAATTATTTTACACATTATACTATTTCTACTTTACATATTATAAGCTTATTGCTTTACATATTGTAGAAATATCACTTTATATAATAATAACTTCGCCCTCGCCCTCCTCGTGTCCCGCGAATGAAGCTAACCAAGGGCCTGTGGCCTGCAAAGAAAAGGATTAAATTATTTAGTCTTTGTAAATTTGCGTCTTATACCATTTGTATTTATTAAATAGCCCAAAGCCATTTAATAAATTTACAATGGCTAATGCCGATATAACAAAATATAGTTCAATAAAATTGGACTATTTATTTTGTATAATCGGTAT
>CAIKXD010000200.1 GCA_903831265.1 uncultured Bacteroidota bacterium | reverse complement strand
ACTCTAATTGATAATTTTCATATTTATTTTTAGCATTGCTTGGCTTTATTTGACCATGTGGTTCAAAAATATGATCCACCTCGCCAAACAAAATTTCTTTTTTATTGATGTCTAAATTTTCTGCAACATATTTTAGCGTTTCACCAAAATAATAATCATCAGAATTTAACCAGCATAAAATATCGCCAGTAGCTCTTTTAAATCCTTTGTTGATGGCTTCTGCTTGTCCTTTATCTTTTTCACTTACCCAAAAAGTTATTTTATCTGCATATTTTTTAATTACCTCCACGGTGTTATCAGTGCTTCCTCCATCTATAATAATATACTCTAAATTTGGGTAATTTTGATTGAGCACCGATAAAATGGTTTCTTCAATATATTGACCCTGATTATAAGAAGGAGTGATTACTGAAATTTTAGGATAGTTCATAAAACTAAATTCTTTAAAGATATGTTAGCAAAGGTAATTTCATTTTGTGGATATTAAAAATCAATAGTCTTTTTGTAGCGTTTAATACAAGGAATCATCATCTTATTACTTTTTGTATTAAATTTGAATCATTAATTTAAAGTAAAATTTGAATTCACCAATAGCGCTCTTCCTTTATAACAGACCAAAACATGCAATGCATACCATAGCTGCGTTGCAATTGTGTATAGAAAGTAAAGAATCAGATTTATTTATTTTTATTGACGGTCATAAATCACAAGCGAGCCAGACAGAATTGCAGCAAATTAAGGACGTGAAAAAATATTCACATTCAGTAAATGCATTTAAAACGGTACAAATAATTGAACAGAATGAAAATATTGGCCTGTCAAAATCAATAACAAAGGGTATTTCACATGTGTTGCAAAGTCATAAAAACGTTATTGTGTTAGAAGATGACATTGTGGTTGGCAAAGATTTTTTAAACTTTATGAATAATGCCTTGGTAAAGTATGAAAATGAACCTCAAATAGCAGGCATTTCGGGCTATTCATTTCCCATTAATGAAATTCAACCTTACCTCACAAGAACAGGGTCATGCTGGGGATGGGCAACCTATAAGAGGGTTTGGGACGAATTTATTAAAAAAAGAGATCAACTTAATTTGGATTTAATTGCATCGCATGAACAAGACTTGTTCAATGTATATGGCAACATTTATAGTGAAATGTTTTTACAAAATCAACAAGGATTAATTCAATCGTGGGCAGTTGAATTTTATCTATATTACTTCAGTCAAAAACAGTTTTTTTTAATGCCAGGGGTTAATTTAATTGCTAATGAAGGTTTTGATGGGAGTGGGGCACACAGTAAAAAAGGTAATTTTTTAACAGATAATAATCCAATTGGAAGTTTATCAGAAATTACTTTTCCACCTCAAATTAAGGAGGAAAAGCATATAAGAGGCAAAATAGAAAAGCTTTATCAACAGGGCTATACTAAGCCTTCTATGATTAATTCTTTTTTCAATAAAATCAAAAGTGTACTTTTAGGCAATGAAAACAATCATCATTAAATTATTACAAAGAATAATTTATCGCACTTCTTTACAAAACTATATCATAAGGTTGCACCAGCAAGATTTAGTAAAAAAAAATGCGCAACAAGTGATTGGCTCAGATTATACTTTTTATCCCGAAACCATCATTTCTAACATGCAGAATAATCCGGATAACATTGCTGTTGGAGTAAATACGCACATCAGAGGCACCTTACTTATATACAAATATGGTGGCAAAATTACCATTGGTAATAACTCTTATGTTGGAGATGGAAGCAGAATTTGGTCGGGCGAAAAAATTACAATTGGCAATGATGTTTTAATAGCACATAATGTAAATGTTATTGATACTCAAGCTCATGAATTAGATGCTTCGGAAAGAAGTCAACGCTATCTTGAATTGATAAAAAAGGGGCCTTGGATAAACAAAGGAAGTATTGAAACAAAAGCCATTACTATTCATAACAATGCTTGGATTAGTTTTAATGCCATTATTTTGAAAGGTGTAACCATTGGCGAAGGTGCTATTGTGGCAGCTGGCAGCGTGGTAACCAAAGATGTTGCACCTTATACTATGGTTGCAGGTAATCCTGCTGTTTTTGTAAAAAAAGTGAATTAATAAAATGCACCAAAATATGATCAAAAACATATTTGCTAAAATGAATAGCGGTCAAAACATTAATAATATAAACGCTGATTTAAATGCACTCCAAACTGCTATACAAGAGTTAAAAATACTTGAAGCAAAGTCAATTGCTGCGCAGCATCTGGCAAATACAGAAACTATTTTAAAAGATCTGAATAAAGCAGAATTTAAAGTTTTTTCGCAATGGGGCGATGATGGAATCATCCAGTTTTTGGTTGATTATTTGGCCATTGAACATCATACTTTCATAGAGTTTGGAGTAGAAAATTATGTAGAATCTAATACAAGGTTTTTACTGATGAATAACTGCTGGAAGGGCTCTGTTTTAGATGGTTCAGAAACAAATATCAATCAAATAAAAAAAAGTAATTTATATTGGCAATATCATTTGCAAGCAAAGTGTACCTTTATCCATAAAGACAATATTAATACGCTGATTAGTGAGTACTCAAATCAAAAAGAATTAGGCATTCTTGTTATTGATGTGGATGGCAATGATTACTGGATTTGGGAGGCTATTGATGTTGTGCAACCCACCATCGTAATTGTTGAGTACAATAGTTTATTTGGCAATGAAAGGGCAATTACTATTCCATATCAATCCAACTTTCGAAGAACAGAGGCACATCATAGTAACTTGTTTTATGGCGCTTCACTAAAGGCTTTGCAAGTGTTGGCAGCTACTAAAAACTATGCCCTTGTAGCTTGTAATAATAATGGTAACAATGCTTTTTTTGTAAGAAAGGATCAACTAAAAGGCCTAAAAGAATTGTCGGTAAAGCAAGCTTACAAACAAGCTACATTTCGAGAAAGCAGAGACCAACAAGGCAAACTCACCTATTTAAATTTTGATGATGCAGTGCAAGTAATTAAAGGCTTATCAGTTTTTAATATTGAAAGTGGCCAAGTTGAGCCTTTTTAATCAATAGCTATTCTTTATGAAAATACTTATTATAGGAAGCAATGGTTTTATTGGAAGCAATGCGCTAAAGTATTTTAAAGAAAAAAGATACACTGTTATTGGCAGCAATCTTAAAGTTGACAGCTCGGAAATACCATCAGGAAACCACGAATCGGTAAAGTTGACAGAACTATTTCAATCCGAAAGTTTTGATGTTTGCATCAACGCTTCGGGAAGCTCTACAGTAGCCTTTTCATTGCAAAATGAACAAGAAGATTATAGATTGAATTATAAAAATGTGGAGAAAATGCTTAATGCATTAAAAAAGTTTCAACCAAAATGCAAATTCATTAATCTTTCTAGTGCTGCTGTATATGGCAATCCTGCATATTTACCTGTAAATGAAAATGCGCCAGCCAATCCTATTTCGCCATACGGAAAGCATAAATTGTTAAGTGAACAATTATTGTTGGAAGGTGCAAATAATGATGGACTAGCCACCTTGAGTCTGCGTATTTTTTCGGTATATGGAAATGGTTTAAAAAAGCAATTGTTTTGGGATATTTATCAGAAATCATTAAAGGGCAGTTTAATTGAACTATACGGAACAGGCCATGAAACAAGAGATTTTATTCATATTGATGACTTAATGTTTGCCTTAGAACAAATTATTTTGAACGCCAGTTTTGATGGAAGTACAATCAATGTGGCTTCGGGAATAGAAACTAAAATACAATCAGCAGCTTTCACTTTAGTAAAGAACCTTAATCCCAAATTGAAAATTAGCTTTAATGGTGTCCAAAATAATATTGATCCTAACTATTGGCAAGCGGATATTTCTCGCTTAAAAATGTTGGGATTTATACCTAAAGTTAGTTTAGAAGAAGGTTTAAAAAAATATGCAGCATGGCTCAAAAAATCAAACTAGGGCTCGTTTTTAAATATGATGAAGCTTGGGTTGCAGGCAGCTATTATATCCTCAATTTAATTCAGGCGTTAAAAACATTGCCCAATAATAAGCAGCCCGAAATAATTTTATTTACAGATAGGGAAGAGGATAAAAATAAAGTTGAAGATATAGGCTACAATAATCTTACACATAAAACTTACATTCCGCATTTCAACTTTCTTGAAAAGCTACTCAATAAAATTTCGCGAAAGCTTACCAATAAAAATGTAATAGAAAAAAGAATGCGCGACAGCGATGTTGACTATATTTTTATTCAACGAAGGAGCTGGGAAACTGATTTATTAAGTAATTCAAAAAAAATATTTTGGATTCCCGATTGCCAGGAATTAATGATGCCTGAATTGTTTTTTAAAAGAGAGTTAGAAGGAAGAAAGCATGTATACAATGAAATAATTACAGCAAAAAGCAAGATACTTTTTAGTAGTAATGCCGCATTAAATGATTTTAAAAGCTTTTATCCACTGGCTTCCAATAAAATGTTTGTGGTAAATTTTGCAGTGGTGCATCCTCATTTTGAGGATATTTTAATTGATCAATTAAAAGTAAAATACAACATCAATAACAATTATTTTATGGTGCCCAATCAGTTTTGGGTGCATAAAAATCATAAAGTAGTATTAGATGCCGCGCTGGAATTAAGAAAAACGCAAGCTAATATTAAAATAATTTTTACTGGAAAAGAAAACGATTTTAGAGCGCCCGAATACACCAACGACTTAAAGCAATTTGTTATTGAAAATCAATTGACCGAAATGGTAAGTTTTTTAGGATTTATTCCGCGAGAGGAACAACTTTGCTTAATGAAAAATAGTATTGCTATTATTCAACCTTCGTTGTTTGAAGGCTGGAGTACGGTTGTAGAAGATGCCAAGGCATTAAATCAATGGATCCTATTGTCCGATATTCCTGTGCACCGCGAACAAATACAAAACAATGTCGACTTTTTTGAACCTAAAAATTCAAGTATGCTTGCTGCATTAATTCGTAGGCATATCGAAAATACATATGTTTCATCACAGCAAGATTACCATCAACAACTAACTCAGTTTGGCGAAGGTTTTGTAAGTATGCTTTCTTAAATACCAAATGTTTTAAAATATGCGCGGCATAACTGGCAGCGGAACAAGCGAATCAAGCAAGGCGATATAGGCCTCACGCGCAAAAAGCGCCATCACAATTAAAATGGAAGCAAGAATAAAGGAGTATTGGTATTTGTTTTCACTTATTTCTTTGAGCTCTTCTTTATCAGGCGTAAAGGCATTAAACAAATTAATTGAAACATAATTAACAAGTAAGGCTACCACAAAGCCTATGGCAAGAAACTCACTAATATACATAGACGCATTGAGCACAAGCGCAGTGGCAGAAGGCTCATTTCTACTTATAATTCGTAAGGTATTTAATAGCGGAGCCAACGTGCCCGATAAAATATAGCCTGTTGAAAATAATACAGCCGAAAGTAATAAGCCCAGGGCAGTATTAATTTCGGTAAAAGGATATTTTTTTTTGAAGCGCATTAAAAAAAGTTTGTAGGTGAGCCACATAAAAAATACACCAATAAAAATAGAAATTACTAATTGTATAAAGGCAAGTAAGGTGAGGTTTTGTGTCATATTTTAATAGGTTTAAGTATGTTTATTGATGTTTTATTTTTCTTGTTTTTAAATACTTTGATGTGATTTTTAGCGTATTAATTAATGATTAGTGAGTACAATGTTCCAGTAATGCATGTTGTTGCACTCTGGCGACATTTGTCCAAGCTGAAATCCTTTTGCAGTTGTTTCCCAAGTATAGTATCGCTTGCCACGATAGCTTAATGATGCCCCTGTTGAGGGAATAGCAAGCCCGAGAATGGCATGTGCGTAATATTGACTTATTAATATGGCCGCATCATAACCAAAATGATCGAGCACAGTATAACAAAATAAGGCTCTTGTATCGCAATCGCCTTGTAGATTGTACATAAATTCGGCCGGTGCTTGTACACCAAATTTAATATGCTCAAGCGCTCCTTGTTCTCTATAGAGTTGTAGCATTCTTCCATCAAGCTCAGAAGGATTGTCAATAACCAGTCGGTAAGGAATATCTTGCACACAAGTTACAACCATATCGGCAAATTGCGCTTGATTGAGCCCTTTATTATTACGAATACTATCAAACATTTGATAAACTAAGTCCATTTTATTTCGATCATTCATAGCGAGTTTTGCATACAGATTGTTGTAAAACGAATAAATCTGCTGCCCTGCAGGATTCATAGCTTCTCGGTTTTCTCTTGATTGATTAAAGAAACACTGACTCATCATCAATTTGCCTTCGTAGCGATGTGGAATAAAATCTACCCATGCTCTTTTGTGCACTGCTACCAAAGGATTATCAGCACAAGCGGCAGGGTCATTTTGCGCCATTGTTGTATCTTTCCTTAAGCTTGAAGTTTCTGATTGCTCATCTTGCTCATGCTTTACAGTTGCTTCGCTGTCTCTTTGTCTTTGACCTGTATAACTATAAAAATAGGAGAGGAGTATAAAAATAAATATAAAGGCCAACAAAAAGGAGAAGATACTAGAAACTCTGCGCAGAAAACTGAAAAATAAGGCAAGCCCAAAAAATATTCCAACAACAACTATAAGTATTAACGAAAATAAAAGCCAATTATGAAATCCTCTGAAAATAGCAGACAACAGAGAAAAGGAGCACATGATCCAAAATATATTAGACAAGCAGCCCAAAAAACCACTGCCCTTTTTGCTTCCTGCAATATTATTGATTGGATTTACCTTTTTGTTTTCGACAGGAGCGGTATGTATTTGCTTTGTTTGCGTGTAAGTTTCTGCAGTTTCAGTTGCTAAGGGTTCGGCAAGTTCTTTTATAATCTTTGCATATAGTGTACCGCTTACCTTTCCAAATGTATTATTACCCGATTTGCTGCTTTCGCTAATTACAGGGTTTCTTAGAATTCCTTCTCTTATATTAGCTTTTACAAAGGTATACTGCTGCAATTCGTTACCGGGAATTTTAATATACACGCCATCAATACTGAGGTTTTCAATAAAATCGTTACCAATGCGGTAAGCATTCGTGTTAAATTCTGGAAGTGGTTCAACATTTTCGAGCACCACATCATGAAATGAAGTGGCATAGGCACGCTTGTATAAAGTGTGTTCCATACCTTGCTTTTTTCCAGTGTAGGTGGCAGTAAAATCTGCCTTTATGTAGTATATTTTTTGTGGCAAGTTAGTTTACTGATAAATTTTTCTTTACTGTTTGTCCTTTTTTGATGTTGCACTGAAATCTAAAGGTATTTTGCGAATCACTAATTTCAACATTTACTGTGCAATTTCCTCTGCCAAAAGAAGTAGGTATAATTTCAAGTGTATTATTTCCTTTCTTAAGATTTTTTATTTGAATACTATTTAGTGCATTGGTAATTAAAACGTTTTTTGCAATTATTTCATCATTTATTTTTACCGTAATTCTGTCGTTATCGGCTTTGTCCCAATCATTAAATGTGATGTAGGTATTAGAATTTTGAAACGCCATGGTATCAGTAAAATCTTGCGAAAGCGAATCGAGCATGGGTAATGGGAGCGGTGCAGGTGTATTACAGCTATTGCAATGCCTCAACATAAATAAAAGTAACATAAGCAAACCTAGCAATTGTAAAAATTTAAAAAAGCATCCACGCATTCGCCATAATTGGGGTAAAGGCAATGTATTGATTGGTTGTGTATGGTTAGTTTGTGGCACAATTGACTCGGTATTAATCGGCCTTTGATGCGAATCAATTATAATTTTCTTTTCCTCTTTAAGCGCCTTGAGTGGCTTAATGCAGCCAAAAAAAGTTCCTGAAATTTCGCCATGTGTTTTGTTCCCAATTTTACCTGAATCACTTATGAAAAAGTTGGTAATTACAACATCGGTAAAATTTTCTTTTGAGTCGATGGCTTGGGGTAAAACCGATTTGTCAAACAACACATTTACATCAACAACGGTTTCGAGTTTAATAAAATTTTCAGTAATTTCAGACGTTCTATAATCTTCGGTGAAGAATGCATGTTCAATTATTGCATTTGGAAGTATATCCACTGCATAAATTTTGTGCATAGTATTTTTTGCAATACCAACGGTGAGCATACCCTTATACTTACCTCTAAAACTTCCTTTTATGAATATGATGTTGTCGCGCGCTATCAAATCTTATTTAATTTGTTTTCGAGATAAGAAAAAAGATCTTCCTCATTCCCTAAAGGCAAAGAATTGCCTTGAAGTTTACAATTAAAAGGCGGGTCAATCATTTTTTTATAAATAATATCACTTGCTTTATTTGCAGTGTGGCGCTCAATTATGCTTTCGTAATCTAACTGAAAAGCGCTAAAAGAGTTTCGGATTTTAGAGGCTTCAAACTTAGTTTTAGCCTCATCGTATTGTATGCTCCATGCCTTTAAAAGATATCTTACAGCAATAGGAAAAATAAATAATAGCCACAACAAAAACGTAATTAAACCTGCACCGCGCACCTGTGTATTTAACAAGCTAATTCTATTAATAATTCCATCCTTGGCCTGATTTTGTATGATGTATTCACCAAGTGTTTCATTAAAAAGCATTATTTCAAAAGCATAAACAAAAAATAGGAGATTGAGCGACATAAAAGTTAGTTTAACTATGGTGCTCACATAATTTATTTTTTTGATTGAGAGCGTGGCATGGTCAATTCTATTGGAGTTAAGCAATGCCAAACGGTAGAAGATGAAGAGAAAAAACGAAAATATAAATCCTACAACAATCGCTTCTGCAAAATTGCCTGTGAGCATGTATCCAACAAAAGTATATGAAGCAAAGGAACTAACTGTAAGCAAAAGTATAACTACACCACAAAACGCCAGATATAATTTGGTTTTACGGTCGGTGTTTGCCGCATAAGTAGGATCAAATGATGCCAGTTTAAATAAAAAATCGCTCATGATCTTAAATAGTTATTACTATGCGTTGCTATCAGAAGGATCGGATTGTATATACTTGTCTGGATGGGCATCAATATCAGTCTTCTTTTTGTCGATATGCCGCTCAATAATATGTTGTTTAATTTTGAGTTCCGATTCCAGTAATTTTATTTTTTCTTCAAGTATTTTATCGGCCAGCAAATATACATCGTATTCGAGTTCGGCAGCTCTATTTATAAGTTTTCCATTGCTATCTCTAACTTCTGAACCTGGTATCAATTGTCCCTTTTTTTGAACACCATGACGCGCAATGATAATTGCTTTATGATTTTCATCAAGATAGTCGTAAGGACTTTTTATCATCATCAACTTAAAGAAAATTGGAGCCAACTCAATGGACATAAATAGCAGGGTAATAAAAAGTGAAATAGTAAAGCCTGCAATTTCATGCGCTAGTTTTAAACGCTCTAGCAATCCGTCAAGTCCATTGGCAACAGTAATATTTTGCATCAGTGCTGTTTCTTTTTCGGCAAGTATTCCCTTCCTCTTTTTCTCTGCTTCATTTAGTTTGTCGGCATTAGATTTATCGAAACGATTAAGTTCTTCATTGATGGCGTCAAGTTGTCCTTTTAGTGCTTTTGATAAAGGTCCGTTGCCTGCTCCAATGCCATTGGCTTTTCCCATTAAATTATCGGTATAGGCCTGCTCAGCAACTTTAAGGCGGTCAACAATTTTTTGTCTGTCGATAACAATTTTTCCAAGGTCGGTTTCAACTACTTTAAGTCTTTCTTCAAAATTGGCGGTAGTTCTTTTTTCAAATTCTTTTTGCAGCTCTAATTGTTTTTCATAAAGTTTAGCATCAATTTCTGTTTTAAACATTCTTATTTCAACAGGCTTCGAAATTGTTAACGCAATTATCGAGCCCATTAAAAGTCTGGGAATTGCATTCCAAAATTCGCCCAAAGTAATGGCATCGGTGCCGTCTCCTTTTCCTGTTGATGAAATAATAAATCGGTCGAGATTGAATATAATTAGTCCCCAAAAGACACCAAATAGGAGTGATATCACTAAGGTAAACACATCAATACTTTCTTTATCGATTGCATTTCCCTTGGGCTGAAAAATAGTGTAAAAGGCGTAGCCACCGGAAAGTGCTGCTAAGATTCCTGTAGCTAACACAATACCGCCTAAACAAGCGTATTTTACATGATCGGCATAAGTGCAATTCTCTAATATTTGTCTATCGGCTCCTGCGCATTGCCATAAAAATCGTGTAATAGAACCAGTCTTTTCAATTTGATTGTATTGTGTGTGTGCTAAATGATCTTTTGTTGTTTGGTTATGTTCCATTTTTTCTCTATAAATTATGCTGAAATTACATGATTGGATTGGTGATTAATATTGATGTGCCGAAGTGAATTCAGCAGTTCATTGTCGATAATATGTTCTTCATTAATTGATAGTGTGTAGTGCTTGGCAGATGAAAGTTTAATTTCAAAACCCTTTGGCGTAAAAGCGGCACTTTTTAGATGTATGAGCTTGCTTTCAATACCAAGATAGGCCGCTGCAGTATGCTGTGTATAGTTAAATTTAACAGGTTGATATTTTTTTTCGCTGTAATTTTCTTTAACATCCATATTTATTTCAACAATTTGCTTCGAAAATATACCATAGGCAACCATAACAAAACGCCCCGGGTAGTTTGATGATTGAAATATTGGTGTATTGTTAAAGGTAACGTTTATGCCGTTTATGCTTACTTTATAATAATTTTTGGCATCCCAAAAAAAGCATAACGGAACATCATTAACAGCCGCTTGCTGCGAGCTTTCGAAATGATTTACCATAACTTTTTTACCACTAAAAATACAAAGCACAAATAGCCCAATTTGCTTAAAATGCAGCAAAGTATATGCATAGGATTTTTTAAGAATCCCCAAAAGTGGAGTTGCTATATCTGGTATTTTCACTTGTTGTAATTATTGCCAAATATATAAAATCAAAACAATAAAATAAGATTCAGTTGCGATACTTATTTTGTTTTACAAACAATAAATTGAAAGTGTAATCGGTAAAACAATTAAATAAAAAGCATCAGTTAATGTATCCACTGTTGATTTTTTCTGAGATCGAAAAGTAAGCGATGTACATGAATAAGACTGTGATTGCCTTTTAAACCGGTATCGGTAATTGTTTTTACTTTGCCATTATTGTAGGTGATGGTAAGTGTGGCCCGCTGCGCATCTTTTAAGTTTGGCGTGTATGCAGCATCAAGTTTTTCAAAGTTAATGTAGTTAAGCAAATCGTTAAGCTGTTTATATTTTAACTCAGTAATCACGGTATGATAATTTCCGCTAATTGTTTGCTGATCAACAATGTTGTCTTTTATGGCATTAAATGTGGCATTTCTTTTATTGTCTATGCTAATTTCAAAAATTGGACATGTGCCATAGCACCAGGTGGTGCTGTACGTTATTTTCTCAATGCGGTGTGCCGCTGGTGAGGTATTTTCAATAATAAATCCTCCATACTTATATACCAAATATCGTGTGTCGGGCAGTATAGGAGTTGTTGCTGCCTTTTTTCGAGAATCGAGTATACGGTATCTTACTTTATCCTTAACAACATCAACGGCAATGCACTCAGCATAACCAAAACTTAGGGGCTCCAATTGAAAACGTTCACCCAAATCAAGAATACAAATGGCCCTCACAGCGTATGATTTACCCACAATAATAATATCGGTAAGTCCGTTGTGGTCAAAGTCAACTTTGGTCCAATCTTTTAGATGATAATTTTTTAAATTATTGTTACAAAAGGCACTCAAATCGGTGATTTTACTTAGCGGTGTAAAATTTTTATACTTGCTATCTAGTTTGCCAATCAATGATAATATTTCATCGGTGGTGGTAATGCTATCAATGTAATTTGGGCTGTGTGCAGTTTTACTCGAAACTTGCCCCTTGCTATTTTTACTCCCTATGATTGTAAAAATTAAGCTGAGAAATGTGAAAAGTTTTACTGTTGTTTGCATGTGCTTTTTGTGTTATGGTGAACCCATTGCGGAGCAATTTAAGCATTATTGAACTACATAATTTTAACACCAATTACAAGGATATCATCTGTTTGTGCCATGTTTCCACGCCAGTCGGTAATAAATGTATCAAGATGTTTAGATTGTTCATCCATGTTTTTATCTTGTATAGAAAGCAGCAACTCTTTGAAATTCTTTTTCATTAATTTTTTGTCGTTGCTACTAAACTGATCTGCGTATCCGTCACTAAAAAGATATAAGATGTCTCCATATTCAAGTTTAAACTGATGAGGTGTAAAAGGATGCATATCTTCGTTAATGCCTATAGATTGCTTATCGGCTCGGGTATCAATGATTGTGCCATTGCGACATATCCACAGTGGATTGTTTGCACCGGCCCATTTTAACTCCTTGGTATGGGTATTTAATGCGCATATCGACACATCCATTCCATCTTTAATTTTTTCTTCGCTTTGCGAAAAATTGTCGGCAACTAATTGTGCTGTTTTATCCAAAATTTTTGCCGGTTCTGTAAGGCCAAACTCTCTCACTGCACGATTTAATGCATTATAGCAAACCACTGAAACCAATGCTCCAGGAACACCGTGACCAGTGCAATCGCACGCAGCAAAGATGATTATGTTTTCTGAGGTCCGGTAGTTTACATTGTTAACCTCACCACTTAAATCTTGCGTCATCACACTTTCCATCCAATAAAAATCGCCTGCCACAATATCCTTTGGTTTATACAAAATGAACGAATCTTTAAGATACGATCTTACAATTTTCTTTTGAGGCAATATAGCACTTTGTATAAGAAGGGCATATTCAATAGATTCAGTAATTTCTTTATTTTTTAACTCAAGTAGTTCTTTTTGTTTCACCACCTCGGTAGTGCGCGCAATCACCTTTTCTTCCAAAATAATATTTTGATTGGCCAGCATTTGTTGCTTTTCCTTTTCTCTAGCCAAATTAAGCATCGATAATTTTTCTATTTCATCAAGTTGCTCAATCATTTGCTGTTGATTGAGTCCATTACGTTTGCCAGAAATAACACCAATAATCATAGGGAACATCAAAAATGACATGGTTACAGTTTTATTATATATTTCACTATCCGATGCATAAGCACTTGTAAACATTAGAATCACAATAATAACAAGCCATGCAATAAATCCATAAGTGATGTATTTAACTTCCCACTTTTTTTTGGTGCCGCCCTGAAAAAGCAAATAAATACACACAAACAGGTGGTAAACGATAAATAATAGATTGATAATCCCAAAGGTTATCGAAAAGCTGATATAAGGAAATATAATTTGTAGAACGGCATACAAAAAGAGCACAACCGAAATGATTAAAAGTGGCCACTGTGTTCTTTCCTTTTCTGAAAGTACAACCGACAAAAAACAGGCAAGGAAATGCATGGAAAAGCCGATGCTGAAAGTAATCATGTTGCCAACAAAAAATGGAAGGTCAATGTAATCGGAGCCTATGACTATGGCAATGCAAACGCAAAACAAAGAAAAATACAAATTTTCTTTTAGCTTTTTAAAGTAAATAAATTGAGTGATTAAAATAAGGCCAATGGCCAAGTAAAAGAACAACACAGAGATATCCTCCATGCCATCAGTCTTGCTCTTTTTTTCAATCTCATCTTTGTAAGTAAGGCTCAGCAATTCAATTGACTCCTTCGAATCAAAGTTAAAAAAGCTTGGAGAAACCTCTACTTCAAAAGTTATCTTTTTCTTTGGTATACTGAAATATATGTTTTTATCTTCTAATCGATATTGCCTTTTTAAGTAGTTTATTATTCCTGGTTGACCAGTTTCAAGTACCTTCTTTCCGTTCATCTTGAGGCTTGTTTTTGAATATGTATAATATCGCAATACATAAGTTTTCCCAACAAGCAGGGTGTCAAATTCAAAGGTTTGTCTTAAAAAAATTCTGTTGGCATCCTCAGGAAAAGAAATGGTGTCGGGGCTGCACGAAAGGTATTTGCCAATTTGTTGATTTCCTTTATATGCATAAGTATCCCACACATAGCGCTCAAAAATATTAACAGCCTCAATAGTATCGCTACTTTTGGGTTTAATTCCTATAAATTTAACTTTTATATTGGCAATACTTTCTGAAGTAATGATCGATAAAAAAAGTAATAAAAAACCGTAGAAAAATCTCTGTGAAAAAATCATTAGGCTTGCAGCTATTGTTAGTTTGGGCAAATATAATTATATAATGTAAAAAAAAATGTATGTCCAATTTCAAAATTCTGCTTTGATATTTGAATGTAAATTGTATAATTGCGGTGAATTTCAAGTACTTCTTTTTTAATCACTTTCAACAAATTTTTAAAAACTCTAATTCAATGAAATTGTTCCTCAGTAAGTTTTTTATTCCGGCATTCTTTTTAGTATTGCCTTCATTATTGTTATCCATTTACAATCTTACACATCCTCAGGAGTTTCAATATTCAGGCATATATAAATACATGAGCATGATTGATTTTATATTATCGCTTTTACTGATGTTATTCTTTGTGGGCAGATACCGTAAAACTTCTGTTGGTGATGGTAACTTTACCTTTAAAAGACTTTTCAGTTATGCATACAGAATTGTTGTAGTGTGGGCTGTGCTTGGTTTTTTTGGGTATGTTGTTGTGGCTTATTCCTTTAAGGAAGAAACAAAGCAATTGAGCGAGGTGGCAGTGCAGGTGCAAGTTCAGGATCTTATTAATAAAAAAGGCGCAATTTCTGCGCAAGAAAAACAAATGTTTGAGCAAGCAAGCAAATTTGTTAGTAATCCTCTGGCCTCATCTTTCTCTTATGCTGTGTTTATTTTATTTATTGGTGTTATTCATTGTTTAATTGCCTCGGCAGTATTTAAAGAAAAGATCGGGTAGTGTTCAAAAAACTGTGTATTTCAGTGAAAAAATTTAATAATTTTCTTTTGAATGAGGCCTAGTTTAACAAACCTCATTACCTAATAAGGCAAACAATCACCCATTTCTCTGCTAAACCTTCAAAGTAGTAAAGTGGATTGCCATATTCATTTTTGGTTTTCAGCACACTGCCATCAACATAGTATAAGGCTTGTCCATACTCATTTTTTACTTTAATTGTTTTGCCATCAAAATAATATAAGGCATCGCCATATTCATTTTTTGATTTTACTGTATTACCATCAATATAATATATAGCATCGCCATATTGATTCTTTTGACGTATGGTTTTTCCGTCAAAATAGTAAAGGGCATCACCATATTGATTTTTAGAACGCAGGGTTTCATTGTCTATAAATGCGTACGCATCTCCGTATTGATTTTTGTGACGAACACTTTGCGCTAATATTTCATGCCGCGTAATTAAAATCAAAATCAATAAAAGCAAAATTCTCATAGGGTACTTTTGCATTAATGTAGCTCAGATTGAATTGTTTTTTGTTTAGCCTGTTTTTTTGAAACGTTAATCCTAATGATATTTTTTTGGATATGGTGTTAGATTAAACTAGTGAATGCTATTAATAACTGTTTGTATGCTGGATAAATCCCAAGGCTTATCCAAGATAGCATCAATTCCGTATTGAAGATCAAAATCATTGATAGATTTTGTGTCGGCCTGCCCAGTTAAAATAATTTTCTTTACAGATGGATATTGTGCAATGGCGTGCCTCAAAATGTCGGTGCCCTTATATGAGTCAATGTTAAAATCAGATATTACAAGCGCTAAATCTTCTCCTTCTTGATGTAATTCATCGATAAGACCTAGGGCCTCTTCTCCCGAAGATGCCATTTGAAGTTCAAAATTAGACGCAAGTATTCTGCTGAGTTGAATTTTTAACGACTCAAGAATAATAAATTCATCATCAACGATTAGGATTATTTTGTTCTTCAACATTTTCAGAAAGTTTATTTATAAAATCAATAAGCAGGTCTTCTCTCCACGGTTTTTGCATTACTTTTAATACGATGTTCTTCTTCATTAAATCAAGGCCCTTTTCTTCCGACATATGCCCAGTAAGGATTAAAATATTTGCATTTTTTATCTTTGATTTTACTTTTATTGCAAATTCTTCTCCTGTCATGCCGGGCATCATATAATCCGAAATAACCAATAAAAGGCTGATGTCTTCTTGAGTCAATTCGTCAATTACTTCAAGCGCTTCCTCAGGATTATCAGCATAGTCAAAAATAAACTTGTGATTAAAGTTTTTCTCTAATTGAATTTTAATTGAGTCGAGTATAATTTTTTCATCATCAACTGCTAATATGGCAAGTTTATTCATGGTTTATCAATTGTTAATTTGCTTAGTAATAGTTTAATAATGCAATGTTTATTAAAAGTTATTTTTAAGTAATTGGTAAATCTATGGTAAAGCTAGTAATTTTATCATCACTTGTGCAAGATATTTTTCCACCATGTTTATCAATAATTTTACGCACAATATTTAAACCTAAGCCAGTGCCTTCTCCTCTTTTTTTAGTGGTAAAAAACTCATCGAATATTTTGGAAATTATATCCTCTGGTATTTTAGGTCCATCATTGCTAATGGTGATGCGATGCATATTGTTTTTAAATTCATAACCTATTAAAATACTACAATTTGTGTTGCAGGCTTGAAGTGCATTGTTAATAATATTAAGCCAAACCTGAGATAATTCATCTTCATAGCCGGCAATTTCGAGCTGTTCGGGAATTGAATTAACAAGAGTGGCCTTATGTTTAATTTTATTCCATAACAAGGTAACCACGTTAGTGATGCTTTCATTTAAATTAAAGGCTTGCTTATGATTTTGGGTTGCGTTGTATGAATATAAACCCAGTGCACGTATTATTCGTGCACCTTTAGTTGCTCCTTCGTTAATCGTTTCCATCGATCTTTTAATATTAATGAGAACTCTTACCGAATGCAATAATTGGATAAAACTTGGTTGTGTAATTAAATGGCCTATTTCATTGTTGAGTTCAACTATTCCAATTTCTACAAGTAGCTGAGCAAATTCTTTATGGTTAACAATATCCGCATATTGCTCGTGAATCTCATCAGATAGTTTTTTTATGTGTTTTCTTTGTTCTAGGGTGGTGAACTTAGGTAGTTGTTTGTATTGGTTGTATAATTCAATTACCTTTTTTAAATCCTCAGTCGATAATGTGGTTAGGAATTTAAGTAAATCATCCGAAAATAAATAGGTTAGGTTATCAACCGATGCTTTTATGGCACCCAAAGGATTGTTTATCTCGTGCGCTATGCCCGATACAAGCACCCCTATCACAGCCATCTTTTCTTTCTTTACTATTTCGTCTTGAGATTGTTTTAGTTGGGTAATTGTTGACTCAAGATTTTTTGTTTTTTCGGCTACTATAGCAGCAAGATTTTCATTCATTAGAATGATTTCTTTTTGCTTATTCTCAATCTCAAGGATGTAGTTATTGATTAGTTTTTCATTCGCCTTTCTGTCCGTAATATCTATCTCAATGGCCATAAAGCCCTCTGGCTTTCCTACCTCATTTATTATAGGCTGTACGTAAAGCTCTAGCCAATATGTTTTGCCGCTTTTACTTTGATTTTCAATCTCTACTTTAAACTTTGTAAAATTGCTTAAGTTGTACTTTATTGTTGCAATAGTGGCTTTGTTTGTTCCTTCAAATTGGAACATCTTTGGCGTATTTCCAATAATTTCTTCTCGGCTGTAACCGGTTAGTTTTAAAGCACTGTCATTAACCCAAACAATTTTTCTGTTTAAATCAGTAATTATAATAGTTGTTGATGAGTCTCTTACTGCATGTGATAACCTGTTGAGTTCAGCTTGCGATTTCTTTTGTGATGTAATTAACTGAATAATTCCAGACATTTTATAATCATTGCTTTGCTTATCATATTTGCAACTGCCACTCACAAATAACCACTTGCTAAAATCGCAAACAGCATCAATAATATTTGTTTTAACTTCAAAATTAAAACTGCCTTCAGATTTTTGAACAAGCTGCTGTTGTATAATAGGTAAATAATCAGGGTCAATGATAGCTGTTAAATCTTTCAGGCTGTAGGTTCCTGCTGTTGAAAGGTTGAGCAGTTCAATGAGATTTTCGGAGAAAATAATCTTGTCTTTTTCGATATAGTAAGTAAAATATCCGAGAGAGGCAATTGATTGTGCTTCGTTTAGTAACGACAGCGTTTCATTTAAACTTTGAGTCCGCTCGTTAATTTTATACTCTAAATTTGATAACAAATGTTTATTCTCATTGCGTTGCGATATAAGTGTGTCTCTGAGGCTTAAAAGAACCATTTGCAATTCAGAAATCTCATCATTTCCTGTTACAAGTGCTTCTTTAAAATTAGAAAACTCTTCTGTCTTAAGTATTTTAGCATTTTTAATGGCATTTTTAATTGGATTTGTGATGGCTTGTGCAAGAAAATAAAACACAATAACTATTAGCAACATCGTGCCAAAAAGCAGTATGTATATAGGTTTATTACTTGATTGAACTTCTTTTTTTACTTTTTCTTTATTTATTCCAATTATAATTTTACCCTGTATTTGTTTTGTTTTAACGGCTGTTTCAGCAATAATAAAATTCGATTTGTTTATGTTCGGGTAACCGGTATTTTGTTCACCTATTTGTGCAAACATTTGTTGGTTTTTTCCTAAAGAATCTCCTAAAATTAGGTATAAAAAGTCAAAAGCATCTTTCCTTGTTTGGTAATATTTTATTGATTTATTAAGTTGCTGGTAATTGTCATCTTCTAAAGATAATTCAACGCCCATCGCAATATTGCGGCTCAATTCAACTAATTCTATTTTACGGTATTTGGTAATTGATTCTTGTTGTTTATTGGTAAAATAATAAATAACTACAGTTGACAACAATAGAATCACAATAGAGTAGTAGAACCATAGCTTAGCCGAAAGACTTTCCGAAATCCTTTTCATGGTTTTTGCTCCTTAAGATTAATGATAAGATCTGCTGCCAATGATTTGTTTTTGGTATAAAAAAGCCAAAGTTCGCTCAACTGTTTCAAAGAACAATCTGCCGTGATGGTAAACATCGTTCCAATGATTTAGTGGCATAGGCATTTTGCCAACAATTAAACTGTGATTTTTATTGTAATCGTATTTGATTTGCATCCTTTTAATGCTTGTTGAAAACAATGTTGCAGATTTAAGATCTGGTCTGATTACAGTTGCACCTAAAAATGAAAACTTATTGGTAATTTTCGAATTAATAAAAAAATCTTGTTCACCTGGGCCCAAAAAAGAATTAGTAGTTGAAGGTAGTTTGTCTAATTCGTATTCGACATGACCGAAAAAATTGATTTGTGTTTTTATTTGCTCGCTCTGCGCAAAAGTATCATAATTACTTAGCAGACTTATTAACAGACCCAATATTGCTGATTTTTTTTTAAAGATGTTAGCTTTTTTTAAATGCATTTATATGTTCATTTTATGCCACACTATTTTCATTTAGTACTTTGGGTAAACTTATCAAAAAAGTAGTCTTGCTACTATTACTGTGGCAAACAATATTACCTTGGTGTTTTTCAATAATTTTTTTTATGATATTTAAACCCAAGCCAGTTCCTTCTCCTCTTTTTTTAGTAGAGAAAAATGCATCAAATATTTTAGGTATAATGTCCTCAGGTATTGCTGGGCCATTGTTTGATATTGAAATGATGTGATTGTTAGCATCTTCAGCATATTCAATAGATATCATACATTTATTGTCAGATGCTTGTAAGGCATTGTTTATAATGTTGGTCCACACCTGCGATAATTCATCTGCATTACCCGTAATATTAATTTCTTTAGGAATAGTATTCTCAATGTAAGCACTGTATTTAATTTTATTCCAAAGCAAGGTAATTACAGAACTAAAGCTGTCGTGCAGGTTAAAACTACCTATCTCATAATCAACGCTCCCATGCGAAAATGTGTTGAGTGCCTTTACCACAGCACCCGCCCTGTTAACAGCAAGCGAAATGGTATTTACCGATTTTGAAATGTCAACAAGTTGCTGCGTAAAATAAAATATGTTCCTCTTGTCGGGGTGGTTAATATAATCTTCGTATTGCTCACTCTTGTTTTGTAGTCCCAATTCCATCAAAACATTAGCATAAAACACTTTGTTTTCAAGTGCTGGAAAGGATTGATTTAATTTTGCCAAAAGCTCTTTCTGAAACATTCGTATATCTCTTGTGGTGTTGGCAACTAACTTATAATCAAGCAGAGCAAAAAGACCAAGGCCGGCCTTAATTGTTTCGGGGGTAAGATTTTTAATTGATGTTATAAAAGAGTCGATAAAGATTCGGTGCAAAAAGTCGTTTGAAGCTTTAATGGCTCCAAGTGGTGAATTTATTTCGTGGGCAATGCCTGCAATTAACATCCCCAATGTGGCCAGTTTTTCGCGATCAATAATTTCTGATTGCATGTTAATAATTTGATCCATGTTTTCTTTCAGAAGCTTGTTTTTGATTTCAAGCTCCTGTTGAGACTCCTTAAGCCCTTCGGTTTCATAAGCTAGCACTATAATATCTGAAACAGAGGCGCAAAAAGCAATAGTATCGGCCGAGAATTCATCTTGAACTTCCAAAAACTCGCAACAAATAAGCCCTATAGTGTCTTCGCTTTGGAGCAGCGGCATATTAAGCATTGACATTATATTCAATGGTATAAGATAATTATCAGAAAGCTCCACAATAGCTTCGTTGCTTAGGGTATTATAGATCAATAAGGGGCTTTTCCTTTCTAAAGACTTAAAATATTTAGGGGCTGTTTCATATTTTATTTCTATCCCATCAACAAAGGTATCTTGCTCAAGCAAATAAACATGATTGGTAGTTATGGAATTCATTTCTTCATTTAAAAGCCAAATTGAGCACCTGTCACACTTAATAACTTGAGCTAAGGCTTTACATATCAACTTAAATTTTTCTTGAAGGCTAAGCTCATCACTTATTTTCCTTATTCTATTTAAGGTTTCCTGTTTCTTTCTGAATAATGCAGTTTTTAATTTTTCTTCTTTCTCCTTAGCTTTTATTTGAGTAATGTCGTGCAGGTAAAATCTTATAGAATTAAACTGCTCGTTAAAGAATACATTACGCTCAAAAATTTGATGATTGATTTCGATCTCAATTTTGCTGCTATTCTTTTGATTTAAAACATCATCGTTAATTTGAAGATGTTTTTTTATTTTTGCCAAGTCAACATTGTCTTCATTACATCCCATAAGCCTTCTGGCTGAAGGGTTAACGTATATAAAATCAGAATTGGCGATGCCTATCTCAACTACAGGATTAGGATTTTGCTCAGGAAACAAGGCAAGATTTTTTATTTTTTGAACACCGGCATTTATCCTTTCTTCTAAGGTTGAATTTGCCTTTATTAGTGTATTTTTCGCCTCCTCAAGTTTTTTATTCTTGTCCGAAATCGACTTATTTAGTTTTTGAAAATCTTCTAAACCTCTGGTGGCTGATTGCTGCAAAAATAAATATTCTGCTATGTAGTCTTGCCTCGGAAAATTGGTAATATTAATGTTGTAGTTTGCAATAGTATAAAGGGTATTGATTACAGGAACGGCAAATATAAAATAGGAATCTTCGTCATTTTTTCGCACCGTGCATTTAAACTTTTTTGTTCTATCGAGCGATTCAAAAAATAATAATTTTTCGTGCTTATCTTTATCGCTCAGTAGGCTCGAAGCGTTAAACACCGATTGCCAATTAAAATAGGTCGAAAAAGACTTTCCTACTTCAACCTCTGGCATACTTTTTTGAAAATTAATGCCAAAGGATAAAATTTGATCATGATTATCAAGCAGCAAGTAATAAGGAGAACTAAAGTTAATACTATCTGTTAACCGCTTTCTGCTTTCGGTAAGTTGTGCATTTTTTAATCTCAGATGCAACATGTTAACCACCTGCTTAGAAAGAATTTTAATGGCTTCGATCTGATTTTGCGTTAGTTTCCGGGGCTTATTATCGATGGTGCATAAGGTACCTAAGGCATAGCCTGATTCGTCAACAAGCGGCATACCGGCATAAAAAACAATATTAGGATCACCTTTAACAAGCGGATTATTGGCAAATCTTGCATCTTCTCTGGCATCATCAACAATCATTATTTCATGTGGATTGAGAATAGCATGGGTGCAAAATGAAACAGATCTTTCAGTTTGATTAATTGAAACCCCTATTTTTGATTTCAACCATTGCTTGTCGGCATCAACAAAAGTGATTAATCCTATTGGCGTTTCGCAAATATTTGCTGCAAGTTTTACAATCTCGTCAAATTCGGCTTCTATCTCATTTGAAATAATATTGTAATTTGAAAGAGCCTTTAAGCGCTCATGCTCATTATCGGGAAAAAGCGGTTGCGTAATTTCTAATTCCATTCTATTTTAAATACATCGCATTCATTTTGCTCATCCTTTTGAATGATATGATTTACAGTGTATTGGTTAAGTTTAAAACGCTGACAAAGCCCATGCAATAATCCAATAACCATAGGTGAAAATCCGCTCCGTTTTGAACGATATTCTAATTCTATAGATTTTTCAGTTTCATTTCTGGTAGAAAATTGAGGGGCAACCAAATCGGGCATAATATTATTCACTCGTTGATGCAACATATCTAGGTTGTTGAGGAATTCTGTTAGGTTATCTCCCGAAAGGCTTAACATATCGCCATAGCCCTCATTTGCAGTGTATAAAATCCAGTATTCTCCAAATGCTTGCATAACAACCGAGGCGTCAGCACCAAGTACTTTTGATGCATTTTTAACCATGTTGTAGGTAAGCTCATCAGGATATGTTTGTAAACCTATGAAGAAGTCATCTTCAAAGTTTGATAATTTTTTTATTTCTAACCATTTATCTTCCCCAAATTTGGTACATACCAAATCTTGTATTGCCTTATTAACAAGTCCGTACATATTATTTCTTTAAATATTTT
>CAIKXD010000199.1 GCA_903831265.1 uncultured Bacteroidota bacterium | reverse complement strand
TTTCGAAAAAATAATTACTTAAAATTTATTTCAAAAAAATAATTTATTAACAGTTTAAAATTTTTTTTTAAATACATTATATAAATATACAAACTAATAGAAAAAGTTTCTCTTATGACATCTTTCTGTTAAAGAAGTAGATGAGCAATTTGAAGGTTTGATTAACGAAAACAAAAAAATAATGGACATAAAAATTAAACATGTGTTAAGCATATGTGCATTTTCATTTGTAATGTATAACATGTTTTATACATTGGACATAAAAATTAAATATGTGTTTTACATTGCATTTAACATAGGTGCATTTTCATATGCAATGTATAACATATACAAAAATTGCATATAAAAATAATGTTGAAGTTTTAATATTAGGTTCTTGGGGGATGTAATGTATTTGGAAATCCAATTGAACAAGTTGCAAATTTAAAAGAAAATTATTTTTGTGATTAGAAACAATAAAATGTTTAATAAATTCTATTTTTTAAATTCACTAAATTAAGATTCTCACTTTTATATTCCAAAAAAATTTGCCTTATTAAGGCAAATTATCTTAAATTATAAGTTGAAAAAAATGACATTTCTGATCTTTTAAGATTAGTTAACTTTATTATTGATTTATCAAATGGAACTAAATTAGGTTCATATGAATTTAATTGATTGGATTTTATTTTTGTTTGACCAACATTATCAAGCAAGTATAAAAATTCTTGTACAGTCCTTTCTCTTAAAGATTCAACTGTAACTGCAGTAGCTGGATTTTGATAAAGTTTTGTATAAGTACTCATCAAAATTGATTTAATAATATCTGGATTTATAAGTTTTCCTGTCAAATTATAAATTTCTCCTCCAATAAATTCTATGTCTGAAAAAGTAACTTTTTCATCATTAAACATTTTTTAAAAAAAAAATATAAAATTATTTTTTTTATTTTTGTATAATAAAATGACAACCAATTCAGTTCAAGTTGTATTTATTGATTTAGCAGCATTTTCAGAACTAGATGCATATCTTTATGGTGGTCAATTATCAGTAACTTGGTTTGTTGGCACTGTACAAAAATCAAATTGGTTTGCTATTATTCCAATTTCCCTTAGACATGACACTACACCAAACTTTGGAATAAAAACTGCAGCAACAATTAATCGTACAGGTGATTATGCTATTAATTCTTGGTTTAGAGTTCAAATCCCAAAAATTGTTTTAGTTGCGGATCCAAATATATATACTGGAGCAACTCTAAGATGGACAAGATATCTTGGGCATGCTCTATTTAGAAAAATTCAACTAACTCACAATGAACTTGTTACACAAGAGTTTACTTCGGAATGGATGGATATTAACTTCCAATTTAATGTTCCCGCAGACAAGAGAGCTGGTTACAGACAAATGATTGGTGATGTACCATTAAATTACAATGCTAGAGCCCCCGGCCAACCCGTTGGCGATGGAAACTTTATTAATGTACCTTTGCCTCTTTGGTATGCTGAAGATTCTGGAAGGGCGCTACCAATTGCAGCTCTACCTTATTGTGAAACAAAAATTAATTATGATCTAAGAGATTGGAGTGAATTAGTTGTTGTTTATCCTGGAGTTACTGGAGTTTCTGGTACTAGAGTAGCTACAATTAATGATGTTTTCCAATATGAGGCTCAAACAACTAAACCAGCTTTTGTTAATCCAGAAACATATACTACATATGCTATGGTTCACAATGACGAAAGAGCTTTGATGGGTAATGGAAACAGAGATATTCTTATGTATCAAATTCAAATTACACAAAGTGCCGCGCTTTCGGGAGTCGACCAAAATCAAAATCAAATCTTTGATATTAGATTTTCAAATCCAATTGTTGCTCTTTTCTTTGCCATTAAAAATGTTAGTATTCACACTTTCAGTCCCCCATCTGGACAAGAACATGGAAATTATACAACTGAACTTTCATATAACGGAACTGATCCAATTTCTGTAGCAACACTTCTTTATGAAAACAGTATTAGAACCCAAATGGGTGGAGATTACTATTCTATGGTTGCTCCATATTATCACTCTAAAACAATTCCGGATGAATATGGATATCATGTGCATCCATATGCACTTGATATTTTTAATTTGAATCCTTGTGGATCAACTAATTACAATAAATTAGCTAATGTTTCTCTTCAATTTAAAATGAGTACAAATGCTCAAAATTCTTATAATAAAGTAAATCCAGTATCTCAAAATAATAATCCAATTTTGTGGCCAGATCAAACTGGAACTCTAAAAGCTATGCCACAATCTGGCGTTAGTATCATTATTGGTAAAAATCATCAATTGGGACGTGTTGGTAATGGAACTTTTGGTTTCCCAACTCTTTAAATTTAAAAAAGATTTATTTAATATAAATTTACACATTGTGTAAATTTGAAAAGTGAAGTTATATATTATTTTAGAATTTCCCTTTATTTTTTTTCAAAAATGTTTGTGTCAAAAAAATTTGTTAAAAATAATTTTCGATTTAATTTTTTAGAAATTCTCTTTAATTTTTTTTCAAAATGCGAGCACTTACAAATTAAATATACAAAAAAGATTTAAATATCCATAAATTTAATAAATACTGCTGTAATTTGTTATAATTAAATTACCTAAATCTAAATTATTTGTTTTATAACCTCCAACTCCCAGCATTAAAGGCATTAAATTTTGCCCATCAGTTCCTAATAAAGTTTGTGCTATCACCTTTCCATTAACAACAAATGACAATATATTTGGAAAAGAATATACTAATTCTAAACAAACTGGTGAATTATTTGTCAATGATGAAAGATAAGTATCACTGGATATATTATATAATAAATTAAATGCCGAATTACCAATAGCCGGCCCACCCACCGAACATCTAAATCTGTTAAATACAGCAAATTCATCTCTAAAACAAATATCCATTTGACTATTTAATGAATGAAAGAACATAAAACAATTTGGAGTATAATTAGTTGATTTTATGCTTCCATAAAATAAAGGATTAATAAAAGGAACAACATAATAAGGTGGGCCTAATATAGCTCTACGTGTATCCATTACATATGGTTTACAAGATTCTAAAGATACAATTGAACTTGTTTGTGTATTTACGGAATTATTTAGTGTAGAAATAGAACTTAAATTTGATGATAAAGACGTATTTAACGAGTCTATAGAATTACTATGTGACACCACTGATGTGTTTAATGAATTTATTGAAGATGTTTGCGTAGATACAGAAAGAGCCATTGAATTTATTGAATTTGTATTTGAAGATACTGAAGTTGTTAATGAACTAATTGACGATGTGTGCGTAGCAACTGAAGAACTTAATGAGTTTAAAAAATTTGAGTTTGAAGATACTGAAGTATTTAAAGATCCAATTGAATTTGTATTTCCGGCAACTGAAGAACTTAATGAGTTTAAAAAAGTTGAGTTTGAAGATACTGAAGTATTTAAAGAACCAATTGAATTTGTATTTCCAGCAACTGAAGTGGCTAATGAATTAATTGAATTACTATTTAAAATTACAGATGTAGTTATTGAGTTTATAGGATTTGTTTGTCCGGCTACAGAAGTGTTTAGTGAATTAATTAAAGGTGTATGTGAAGTAACTAAAGTATTTAGTGAACCAATTGAAGTTCTGTTTCCGGCAATTGAAGTATTAAGTGAAATAATTGAATTTTTGTTTCCATCAACTGAAGTATTTAGATAACCGATTGAATTTATATTTTCGTTTACAGACAAAGTCAGTGAATCAATTAAATTATTATTTAAATCTTCAGATATATTCAATAAATCAATTGAATTTGAATTTACAATAATAGCAGTTACAATTCCTTCAATATCATCTTCCATAGATTTTAATGACGAAGTTGCATTGTCTAATTTATTTGACAAGTTAAAATTGTTAGCAACATCACCTACAATATTTGATTTAGAATGTAAGCTAGATAAACCAATTGATGA
>CAIKXD010000198.1 GCA_903831265.1 uncultured Bacteroidota bacterium | reverse complement strand
TTTGATTTAACCCCCGATCTGGTTTGTATAGCAGGGGTAGATGGATATTTTAAAAAAGTAAATGCTGCAGTTGTAAAAAAACTTGGGTTTACAGAAAAAGAATTATTTGAACGTCCCATCAGTAGCTTTATTTTTTCTGCGGACCAAGTCCGTACCCAAGATAATCGAAATAATCTGCTACTTGGACAAACATTACAAAACTTTCAAAACCGATATGTTACAAAATCCGGGCAAATTGTCTGGTTTGAATGGACTTCTGTTTATTTTTCCGACAACAAATTTGTATTAGCGATCGCAAAAGATATTACACAAAGAAAAGAGCTGGAAAAAATCGTAGAAGTAAAGTATAACAAGTTTAAAAGTCTTGCTACACATTTCAAGAAAAGTATAGAAAAAGATCGGACCTTTCTTGCATATACCTTGCATGAAGAATTGGCTCAGCTTGCTTCAGTTGTCAAGATGGATTTGGATATGATAACCCTCAGTAACCCTACCTTACCCGTGTCGGTGAAAGAAAGGATTGAACATGCTACTACTTTATCACATTTACTGATTAATACGATTAAAAGAATTTCATTCAGTATTAGTCCAGCTATGTTGAGTGAATTTGGTTTAACTACCACACTCGAATGGTTATGCAAGGAATTTGCAATTTTGAATGGTATTCCCTGCATTTTTAAAAGTGAATACAATGAGGCTATTTTGACCCATGAAAAAAATACAGACTTTTTTAGAATTTGCCAGGAATCGCTTACCAATATTATGTACCATGCCAATGCAAGCAATGTATGTATCAGCATTATTGAGGATGAAATATCTGTAACATTAAGTATTACCGATGATGGAAAAGGTTTTAATGTCAACGAAATAAAAAACACTTCCGGAATCAACAGTATGTTGGAACTCGCCAATTCTATCAATGGCCATTTAACGATTCAGAGTAAACCAGGAGAAGGTACCAATGTTCAAGTAAGATTAGAGAAATGATATTTAATCTATCTTTTTTTTCCTGCAGGTATTAAGTAAAAGGGAACTTCAGATTCTGGTAAACCCAGCATTTGTTTTACAATACTATCCGAAAACGAACCAATAGTTACGGTGCCAATATTTAACGACACAGCCTGAAGGCAAATATTTTGTGCTGCATGTCCTGCTTCCATTTGAACATATCGTATTCCTCTTTCAGCATATTTTTTTGTGGTGCGGTGAAATTCTGCAGCAATTACAATTACTGCAGCACTTCTTTTAAAGGAAGCCTGCATTGAGGCTGCAGATAAAGAATTATTATTTAGCATTATCAATGAGTGATTGGAGGGTCTGTAATGATAAACTCCCTGTGATATTGAATTGATATGACGACTTACCAAATATATTTCCAAAGGGTACAATGCACCTGCAGAGGGGGCTGTTCTTCCTGTTTTATTTTTTGAAGTGATTCCTTGTGCGGCCCAAAGTAATTGCGCAATTTCCTGTATTTCTAGGGGAGCGTCGCTGAAGTTTCTTACTGATCTTCTACTGAATAATGCCTCCTCAATGGAGGTATTACTTTTTAGCAAGGGTGCAGGTAAATAAATTACTTTTTGATTTAAGCTTTTTGGTGTTTCCGATTTATTGGGAG
>CAIKXD010000197.1 GCA_903831265.1 uncultured Bacteroidota bacterium | reverse complement strand
TAAGAAAAACGCTTAAAAATGAATTAGGTGCTGATGGACGTTTAGAGTACTCTATTATTATGGAGAACAACGCAAACTCATCAAAACCTTACACCGTAAAGATTCCAACCAACAGCAAAAAATCTTTGTCTAATCCTTCTATCTCAATGCCATTAGACATTAGCTCTAATGCAATAAGAAATCCTTTTGTGATACCGGGTTTAAAGAAAGTAAATGTTGAGTCGCAATTAAATCCGGCTTATTCGTTTGAGAATTTTGTTGAAGGTGATTGCAATCGTTTAGCACGCTCTGCGGGTTATGCAGTTGCCAACAAACCAGGAGGCACCGCTTTTAATCCATTACTAATTTATGGAGGAGTTGGTCTAGGAAAATCGCATTTGGCACAATCCATTGGCATTCAGGTAAAGAATCTTTTCCCAAACAAAACAGTTTTATATGTAAGTGCCGATCGTTTTATGACGCAGTACATCGATTCTGTTAGAAATAATGACCAAAATGATTTCATTCATTTTTATCAAATGATTGATGTATTGATTATTGACGATATTCAATTTTTCTCTGGTAAAGAAAAAACGCAAGATGTGTTTTTCCATATTTTTAATCACTTGCATCAATCAGGAAAGCAGTTGGTATTAACTTCTGATAAACCTCCTGTAGAAATGATTGGTATTGAACCAAGATTATTGAGTCGTTTTAAATGGGGTCTAGCTGCCGATTTGCAAGCACCAGACTTAGAAACCAGAATTGCTATTTTAGAAAAGAAACTATATGTTGATGGTATTGAAGTGCCAAAAGATGTAATTGAGTATTTAGCATATAGTATTACAAATAACATTAGAGAACTAGAAGGTGCACTAACCTCATTACTTGCTCAATCAACCTTAAACAAAAAAGCCATTACTTTAGATTTGGCAAAAAGTATGATTGATAAGTTTGTAAAAAACACAACACGCGAAGTTTCAATCGACTTTATTCAAAAAGTAGTTTCCGATTATTTTGATTTGCCTATTGATTTGATGAAATCAAAAACACGTAAACGTGAAGTAGTTCAGGCACGTCAAATTGCCATGTACTTTAGCAAGAGCTTAACAAAATCATCATTAGCAAACATTGGGATGCATTGTGGTGGAAAAGACCATGCTACTGTTTTACATGCATGTCGCACGGTGAATAACTTAATGGATACTGATAAAAAATTCAGAAGTTATATCGAAGAATTAGAAAAGAAAATTAGTGTAATTTAATTGCACTTATATTAAAAAGAAAAGAGACTTGAAAAGGTCTCTTTTCTTTTTTGATAAATTTTAATTTAACCTGCTAATAAGTTGCTAGACATGAATTCTATTAACTAATCTAAATATATCAATATTCAAGTGCTTTAAAAATATTATCCCTATGAAAACTTCATTTTTATTATCATTATTATTACTAGGCTCACTATTAAATAAAAATGTTGCACAAACTAAAAGCAATAATGAAATTAGTAAACTAATTATTTATGATGTTTTACTATACGATGAAACAAGGTTTAATGTCCCAAATAATGAAAATACTAGCACAAAAAAGGATGAACCGCAGTCTAACACAAAAAATCATTTTCTAAATCCAATTGAGCAAAAAATACTTTTGGATTACCTTTCTGCTATTAATAATTTTACTGACGTCATAATATTGAACTCAAAAAATGAAAGGGTAGAAAAAAAAATAGATTTTGAAAATTGTTACTTCTCTTACGATACTGTTAAGATAGAAAATAATAAAACGGGAATAACTTCAATTAAAGTATTTCAAAATAATTTCCTAGATACTTCCAACTTATTGAAAGTAAAATTTTATGAGAAATGGACCATTAATGAAGTAACTATGAATATGAATAAAGAAATTTTAGGTTATTCAATTTTAATGAACAAACTAATGAACGGAAATGAAATGGTTGAGCAATTACTTTTTACTATTATTAGCAATAGCACTTCACTTACTTATTTAAACTCTAGAGAATATTTAAAGTAGTTTAACTAAAAAAATAAATCAAGATTCCAAGCCTTTCAAATATTCATAAAACAAACGTAATCCCTTCATTTTTACCTCATCCAACTCATATTGAATATTCACATTTAAATAATGCGCTACATCAAATGAATTACCAAATAAACGTTGGCAATCTTTAATTACCAGATTCTTTTCTTTCAATCCTAATTGCAAAGCTTCTTCAAAATCTTTTAATACTTGTGAATCCATTCCTTTGCGACCGACCCAAGCTGCAAAAACAAAAGGTAAACCTGTAAATTTTTGCCACTCTTCTGATAAATCATAAATGTACTTGAAATCTTTTTTCAAATTAAATGTTCTATCACCAATAATAACACCTGCGGTTTTACCATGAATATGATTTATATAATCATCTGGCGCCTGAATAAAATTAGGATTTATTTTCCAAAAATGCCTGCTCAATACCTGCACCAAAGTAACAGAAGTGCGCGAATGAAAATCTAAAAATACTTGTTCTATTTCGTTTAGAGGAACATCGCTACAAAGCAATACCGAAGCTACTTTTCCAATGGCTCCAATGCAAGTTTTACCAATAATTTCAAAATCTTTTAATTGAGGAATCACAGCTACAGGAACCAATCCAATAGCTGCTTCATTGTTCAATAACTTTCGTGCACATTCCGAAGGAATATCTAAATTTAAATCTATTTTCTTTATTACCTCGTGGTGTTTTAAGCCATAAATAAAAGGCTGTGCATTTAAATAAGCCACCACCGATACCCGTATTTTTTCTTCCATATTTTTGAAACAACAAACATAAACTTATTGTTGTAATGTAAATTTAAATTATGTACGAAAATAAAACTATGCTATGAAATCCTTTATAGATATTTGCGCTATGAAACAATGGCTTATTTATTTTTTGATTTTTATAAACTCAACACTTTTTGGACAACAAATAACTCAAACAGTTAGAGGAACTATTATTGATGCCGACAGCAAACAAACACTCGAAGGTGTGGCCGTAACTTTGATTACAAACCCTTCAACGGCCTCCTCTTCAGATGCAAAAGGTAACTTTAAATTATTAAATGTACCTGTTGGAAGACAAGGATTTCAATTCACGTTTTTAGGATATAACACGCGTATAATAAACAACATAGAAGTAACATCCGGTAAGGAAATTGTTCTCAATATTGAACTTACCGAAAAAGTTTTCGAAACAAAAACAGTTGAAATAAGTGCTAACAAACAAAGTAACAGGCCAAACAATGAAATGGCAACACTAAGTGTTCGAAATTTTAATAGCGAAGAAACTAATCGCTATGCCGGCAGCAGAGGTGACCCAAGCCGTTTGGCAGCAAGCACTGCAGGAGTATCATCGGGTAATGATGCCCGAAATGATATTATTGTAAGAGGTAATTCTCCACTTGGCGTGCTTTGGCGCTTAGAAAATATTGATATACCAAATCCAAATCACTTTTCGGCACAGGGAGCTACTGGTGGTCCCATTAGTATTTTAAATAATAATTTATTGGCTAATTCCGATTTTTACACAGGCGCTTGGCCTGCCGATTATGGCAATAAAAGTGCTGGTGTGTTTGATTTAAAATTAAGAAATGGTAATAACGAGAAAAAAGAATTTACAGGTCAAGTTGGAATAAACGGTTTTGAATTGGGTGCTGAAGGTCCGTTTAAAAAAGATTACAACGGAAGTTATTTAGTAAATTATCGCTATTCCACATTAGATGCTTTTACTGCGCTAGGAATAAAGTTTGGCGTTTCAGGTCAGCCGCGCTATCAAGATATTTCATGGAAAATAAATTTGCCCACTTCCAAATTAGGCACCTTCAATTTTTGGGGTATCGGTGGCATTTCTTCAATTTCATTATTAGATAGCGATAAAAAAAGTGGGGATTGGTCCTTTACAAATGCTGGAACTGATCTCGTTTATGGTTCACAAATGGCAGCTACCGGATTCTCAAACACACATTATTTTAACCAAAAAACTTTTGGTAAAATATCTTTAAGTGCCACTACAGCTTCATTTATAGCAACTGTTGATACGCTGTCGAAGGATAAAGTTAAATTTAGAACCTTTAATAGCAATTCAACCGATAATCAATATCATTTACAATATTTGCTAAATAGTAAAATAAACAGTAGAAATTTAATTCGTATTACAAGCACATTCACATCATTAAATTTAAACTATAAAATAGGTCAGTTCGATCGTAAATATGGCGTTTTTTTTGATTTATTAAACGAAGACAGCAAAACAGGTTTACTTCAATCATCTTTGAGTTGGCAATATAAAATTAACGATCAATTGATTTTTAATTCAGGTATTCATTATCAGCAGTTATTTTTAAATAATAGCTTAGCTATAGAGCCTAGGTTTGGCTTTAAATGGTTGTTAGGAAAAGGACAATCATTAAATGCTGCTTATGGATTGCACAATCAAATGCAGCCTTTGATAAATTATTTTTATAAATCCTGTAATTATATCGATAATACATACTCACAAACCAATCGTAACTTAGATTTCACCCAAAGCAATCATTATGTTTTAGGCTATGATAATATATTTAAAGAACACTATCGACTTAAGGTAGAAGCTTATTATCAAACCCAAGCTAAAGTGCCGGTAAACGGTGCTCAAGCAAATTACTTTAGCATGTTGAATCAAGGCAGCGATATTGGTGGTTTAGAACTTGTAGATTCATTGGTAAATGCAGGAGTTGGTAAAAATTATGGGATTGAAATAACCATTGAAAAAGTATTTCATAAAAATTATTATGTACTATTTACTACATCTATTTTTGAAAGTTTTTTTAAAGGTAGTGATCAGGTATGGCATCACACCGCTTTTAGTGGTGGCTTTATTGGCAATGTTTTGGCCGGCTATGAACAACCTTTTAAAAATGGAAAATATAAAATTGCATTAGATATAAAATCAACAATGGCTGGCGGAAACCGCTACGTACCTATAGATGAAGCAGCATCAAAACTAGCAGGAAAAGCAGTTTATATTGCTGAAAAAGCATTTGATGAACGATTCAAAAACTTCAAAAAAACAGATGTAAAACTCTCATTTAAAATCAACCAAAAACGAATTTCACAGAGTATTTTTGTAAGTCTCGAAAATATTTTCAATCATAAAAATGTGCTGCGCCAATATTATGACCCAAGGTTAGGTAGCCTTAAAACAGAATACCAATTTGGCTTATTTCCCATTGGCGGATACAGAATAGAATTTTAGGCATTAAAAATATTAACTTTTTGTGCTTATCATTGCATCATAATTAAAAGCTTCTTTGCAAACGATTATTAATAAAAACATAAAACAAGCTGCAACTTATTTAAAGGTTGGTGAAGTAGTTGCAATTCCTACAGAAACAGTTTATGGGTTGGCTGCTAATGCTTTTAACGCCAATGCAGTTACTAAAATATTTGAAGCAAAAAACAGACCTTTTTTTGACCCTTTAATTGTTCACACACATGCCATTGAAGAAGTTTATAAACTAGTTGAAGAAATACCTCCTCAATTGCTTGCCCTAGCCCAAAAATACTGGCCTGGGCCACTTACCTTATTATTGCCCAAAAAAGATATAATTCCAGATATAGTAACTGCAGGATTACCACTAGTAGGTATAAGAATTCCGCTGCAAAATGACACATTACAACTTCTACAATTATTAGAATTTCCGCTTGCAGCGCCAAGTGCCAATCCCTTTGGATATGTTAGCCCGACTTCTGCAAAACATGTTTTTGATCAACTACAAGGTAAAATTCCCTATATTTTAGATGGAGGTGAATGTAATGTTGGACTTGAATCTACAATTGTTGGGATGCAAAATAATGTGGTAACAATTTTCAGAATTGGGGGGTTGAGCATTGAAGCTATTGAAGAAATAGTTGGCAAAGTAAATATAAATATTCACCAAGGAGATAATCCTGCAGCGCCTGGCATGCTTAGCGCTCATTATGCCACTCATAAACCAATTATTGTAGGAAATATTTTTAAAAACAGTTTAAAATATAATGCTTCTAAAATTGGCATCATCAGTTTTAAAAATCAATTTTTAGATATCGATACAAAATATTGTTACACACTTTCCGTTAGTGGTAATTTAACAGAAGCAGCACAGCGTTTATTTGCAGCCATGCGTAACTTAGATAATAGTGAAATTGATGTTATTTTGGCAGAAGAATTTCCTAATGAAGGATTAGGGAAGGCAATCAACGACCGATTAAAAAGAGCATCATATAAGCGATCATAAATTTTGAATAGTAATAATCCAACCTTAACCGCTTTACATTTTACTAGGTTCTTAGCTGCCTTTTGTGTTGTAGCTTATCACTATGGTAAAGCTGCTTTCCCATTTAATCATGGTCTTTTAAATACACTTATACAAAATGGTGGTTTCGCTGTAAGCTACTTTTTTGCACTCTCTGGTTTTATTATGATGTATGCGTATCATCAATCTATTTCTAAATTAAATGCCAAGGAATTTTGGATTGCGCGCATAGCTAGAATATATCCTGTGTATTTTTTGAGTTTCATTTTAGTGCTATTTACCATGCTTATGCTCAATGGCAGCAAGCCTAAAGGCATAAGTATTATTTTACAAGGTTTGTGTTTACAAGCATGGAAACCAGGGATTTCAATGGAAATAAATTACGTATCGTGGTCTTTAGCTGTAGAGTTGCTGTTTTATTTTATTTTTCCATTTATATTTAATTACTGGCAAAATAAATCTTTAACCACTATTCTATTTCAATCTACAGGGTTGTGGTGCATTAGCCTAGTTTTTCATTACTTTATGATAGAAAATTTATCGGCACCAGAACGATTTAATGTTGGCCAATTCATTGCATTTTTTCCACCATGGCATATGAATAGTTTTATCCTTGGCGCTGCTGCTGCGGTGTTATATATAAAGAAATTAAAACATGCTGTACATATTAAATTTTTTAGTCATACTTTAATAGTCGGAAGTTTAATTTTACTTTATTTCTTTTTCATTGAACAGCCCATTCCAATGGGATTTTTAACCAATGGTGGAATTATTCCTGTATTTTTGATATTAATTGTAGGCTTATCGTTACATGATGGATTTATTGCAAAATTATTCTCTTTAAAACCATTAGTTTGGTTAGGTGAAATAAGCTATGGATTTTACTTGTGGCAATTTTTTGTTTTTTTATTTTTTGAAAAATTCATCCTTCTTAAAGGTCAAAATTTTAATACTGCCCAATTTTACATCTATATTTTAACGCTCATCTCCTTTTCAGCGCTCAGCTACCATTTATTTGAACTACCACTTAGAAAATATATTAAATTGAAATTTTTGAAAAATTGAATTGAATTTTATTAAAGAAATTATTTGGTGAAGGTTTAAAACACCTTTCTATGTAAATTCCGAAACAATTGTCCTTTTCGCAAAGTCATGGTGGGCTCGCCCTGCCATCTTACTTATCGCTCATTGTACATTGGAAAACACAAACAAGATAATAGTTCAAAGCAATATTTGTAATTTTGCTAAAATTATCCCTTAAAATTAATTTACATTTGAAATAATTCTAATTCTTAAAACAAAATGGAACGTGGTGGATATGTATATATTTTAACAAACATCAATCACAATGTTTTATATATCGGTGTTACCTCAAATTTAAGGAATAGGATTCATGAACACAAAACAAAAATCCACACCAATGGATTTACAGCGCGATATAATTGCGATATTCTAGTTTATCTCGAAGGTTTCAATTTAATTGAGGATGCTATTGCTCGGGAAAAACAATTGAAAAATTGGAAAAGAGTCTGGAAAATTGATTTAATAAATAAATTGAATCCAAACTGGATTGAATTGGACACAGAAGAATTTGATTAGTGTTTATTTTGTTTAAATAACTAATAATTTGGGCTTAAGTCTAGAGCTCAACCAGGTTAATTTGTTGCAAGTTCTAATTAACAGAACAAATTCCACAATCGAACTTTAATGGATGATTGCGGCTCAAGGCCGCAATGACGGCATTATTATCTATTTGGGAAATTATAGTCAAAATCACACATTTGTCGTCATGGTGGGTTCACCCCGCCATCTTCCATTTTGCTCACACATTAAAATTGGAACAACAATGGTATACTACTTCTCAAAACTTTAATTTTCAAGAACAATAAAAGCCAAAAAACAAACAAACTCGCTTAATTTTTGTAATATTGAGGTCATATGAAATTTTCAGATTTAAACATTAACGATGCACTCAAAGAAGCCATTGCATACATGGGCTTCGAAAATCTTACACCTATTCAGGAAAAAGCTATCCCCATAATACTAGAAAACAAGGATTTAATTGCTTGCGCACAAACTGGAACTGGCAAAACAGGTGCTTTTGTTTTGCCTATTTTAGATAAGCTAATTGATAAAAATAATAAAGATACCGATACCCTAATTTTGGTGCCCACCCGAGAATTAGCAATTCAAATAGAACAACAAATACAAGGACTTTCGTACTTTATCTCTATAAGTTCTATGGCAATTTATGGTGGTGGCGATGGCAAAGAATGGATTCTTCAAAAAGATGCATTAATGAATGGTGCAGACATTATTGTGGCCACACCAGGAAAGCTATTGGCGCATTTGCAAATGGGATACGTTAACTTTAAAAAGGTAAAACATTTAGTGCTAGATGAGGCCGATCGTATGTTAGATATGGGCTTTATTGACGACATACAACAAATTATATCTTACCTTCCAAAAGAAAGACAAACATTAATGTTTAGTGCTACAATGCCCAATAGTATTAAACTATTAGCCAACAAAATTTTAAAACAACCCGAAGAAGTTATCTTGTCAATTTCGAAACCTGCCGAAGGTGTTGAACAAAATGCCTATTTAGCTTATGATGCTCAAAAAGATAATTTACTAGCACACATATTAAATGAAAGAAAAGCTTACGATAGTATTATCATTTTTACTTCAGCAAAACTTAAAATAAACGAAATTGTACATTCCCTTTCGCGATCTGGATTTAAGGCTCATGGTATTTCATCAAATCTGGAGCAAGAAAAAAGAGAACAGGTATTACAAGATTTTAGATCAAAAAAAATAAGAATATTAGTGGCAACTGATGTGATGAGCAGAGGCATTGATGTAAAAGAAATAAACATGGTGATTAACTATGATGTTCCGCATGATGCGGAAGATTATGTGCATCGTGTTGGCCGCACAGCCAGAGCAAGCACAAAAGGTGAAGCCATAACGCTTATCAACCCTCGCGACATGTATAAATTTGCGAAAATTGAAAAACTCATCGAAAAAATTATTCCCAAATTAGTGATGCCAACCGAAATAGGCGAAGCTCCTGCATGGAATCCTGAAAAAGATAAAACCAAACCCAATGGTGGAAAAAAAAGAAATTTCAATAAAAAACCTCAGCAATCAGGAATAACGAAGCCTGTAAAGAATGTATAAATAGCCTGAATATGCTTCTAATGCGTCCAACAAAATATATAAAGTCAATTATTTTTACTTTATTTATTATGTCAGTGGCTTCGTGTAATGAAAGCAAATCAACAAACACTTCTTCAAAAAATAATATCAAAATCACTAAAAAAAAACCATCTAAAATGCAAGTTGAAATATGGAGCGATGTGATGTGCCCATTCTGTTACATCGGAAAAAGAAAATTTGAAGCAGCACTTTCTCAGTTCGCCCAGAAAGAAAATATCGAAGTTATCTGGAAAAGTTATCAGCTCAACCCTGAGATGAAAACCGACACCAATAAAAATAGTATTATTGCTTTAGCAGAGCACAAAGGAATAAGTGTAGAAGAGTCAAAAGAAATGCACAAATATGTTGTAGAAATGGCTGCCAATATTGGTTTAAAGTACAATATGGATAAAACTATTTCGGCAAATTCTTTTAACGCACATCGCCTAACTCATTATGCTAAAAGCCAAGGCAAGCAGCTAGAAATAGAAGAAAAACTATTTGAAGCTTATTTTATTTTAGGTAAAAACATAGATGATACCAATACTTTAATCGGCCTTGGTGAATCAGTTGGACTATCGCATGAGACTTTAGCAGAAGTGATAAAAGGAAATGACTACGAAGAAGATGTAAGAAAGGATGTTTACGAAGCACAGCAAGTTGGAGTGCGTGGAGTGCCATTTTTTGTTTTCGATAGAAAGTACGCTGTATCTGGCGCACAAGAAAGCGAGGTATTTTTACAATCGCTGCAAAAGTCTTTTGATGAATGGCAAAAAACAAATCCTGACAAAGTGATGAAAGTGATTAATGGAAAAGTTTGCGAGCCCGAAAAAGAGTGTGAATAAATTATACCAATTTCGTTTAGTATTAAATTTTATTTAATGCCAATAAACTTCCCGTAAACAAATAAATGCTGAACTAAAAGCTAAATTAAAAAGTAAGATCTTTT
This sequence comes from uncultured Bacteroidota bacterium, assembly GCA_903831265.1. Classification (GTDB taxonomy): domain Bacteria; phylum Bacteroidota; class Bacteroidia; order UBA4408; family UBA4408; genus CAIKXD01. Next base: position 1,970 of record CAIKXD010000197.1, on the reverse strand, counting down.
TCTATTAAATCATTGCCCCTTAGGGCTTTTACTTTGGTGGTATCGCCCTTCTTAAACATAGACAGTGCTTTCATGTATGAATTCATATCTGTAACGGTATGTTCGCCTAATTTTACAACAACATCACCTTTAAGCAAACCTGCTTTAAAAGCCGGCTTACCTTCAGTTACACCATCAATATGCACACCAACTCCACTAAACATGTAATCGGGCATAATGCCTAAAGTTACTTTAAACGCAGGAGTATCACTTTTGGCACTGCGGGTTTTCATGAATTTTAACTTTGGTAATTTTTCAATTTCGGATAACGTATTTATAATAAATTCTAATACCTCTTTTTCACCTTCAATGTTTACTTTATCTACATCATCACTTGGCTTATGATAATCGCTATGCTGTCCTGTAAAGAAATGTAATACAGGAATATCTTTTAAATAAAATGAAGTTTGATCACTTGGCCCAACACCTGCACTATCAGTCATTATATTCATAGTTGTTTTAATAGATGCAATTAAATTTACAAATTCAGGCGCTGTGCCTACACCATATATCATTAGTTTTCTTGAAGTTGGCTCCAAACGACCAATCATATCCATGTTAATCATCATATTTACATCTGTTAAGGGAACTACAGGATTTTCGCAATATTGTTTTGAACCAAATAAACCAAGCTCCTCACCCGAAAAACAGATAAACAAAAAGTTATATAATTCTTTCTTATTATTATTTGAATAATATCTTGCTAACTCAATAACACCAGCTGTTCCGCTTGCATTATCATCGGCACCATTATGTATTTTTTCTTTTGGATTGGCATCTAATGAATTGCCATCATGACCTAATCCTAAATGATCATAGTGTCCGCCAATTACAATGGTTTGCTTGGCGCCATTGTCTAAAAAGCCAATTACATTTGTTAATGTTCTTTTTTTGCCAGCCGTATCGGTTGTTGCATGTGGATTGGCAGGTTCTGTAAATTCATATCCTTGCAAATAGGTTCCTTTTTCACCTTTAGGCTGTAATTTTATTTCTGCAAATTGTTTGGCAATATATTCTGCAGCTTTTTTCTCGTCTGCTGTACCTGTTCCGCGCCCATTTAAATCATCAGAAGCTAAAAAACTAATATGTGTTTTTACCTTAATAGCCTCTATTTGCTGGGCGTGTACGTTATAACTGTAAGATAAAAATAAAAAGGTGAAAATGTTACTGATTGAAAATAATTTCATTTTTAAAAAATTTAGCTGCTAAGGTAATGCTTTAGATCATATTTATTAACAAGCAAATAGTATATGATGTTTCAAATACTAATTTTGAGACCTAAATATATTCTATGATAGATATTTCAAATGCACATTTAAGTATGGTGGCTGTACATCATTGTGGCAACCAAACAAACCAAGAAGAATTAACCTTATCAAAATCAACCTTAGCCATTGAAGAAGATAATGTGCGCGAGCTGCTTACTAAATTCTTTCTTAACTCTTTTCAAAATCCTGAGTTCAATAGTTTTACCTTTAGTAATGGTGATCACAGCATGAACATCATCTATCAATATGCCACTAAAATATTTGAACAACCCAAAAGCTTATTGCCGCAATCGGTTAACATGGCAAAGCAACTTTACGAGCTTTCAACCCATCCGCAAATAAAAGCAGGCGATTTTTTTGTGGCCTACTTTACAGGATTAATGATTGAAAATGAAACCATAGAAGCCATTGGTATTTTTAAATCGGAAAACAAACAAGCCTTTTTGAAAGTCGATAAAAATCAAGGAGGATTTGAAGTGCAGTTTCAAGATGGCATCAATATCAATAAATTAGATAAAGGTTGTTTAATTTTAAATATTGAAGAAAAAAATGGTTACAAAGTTTGTGTAATTGATAATACCAATAAAACATCTGAAGCGCAATATTGGAAAAATGACTTTTTAATGTTAAAACCCTGCAATGATAGTTTTCATGCTACAAAGG
>CAIKXD010000196.1 GCA_903831265.1 uncultured Bacteroidota bacterium | reverse complement strand
TTTGTTTTTACCTTCATAAATATTGTTCGCAAATTGTGCTTGGATGGCAGGTCCGTGTTCCCAAACTTCACCGAATATTGTAAAATTTGGATATTCATTTAATATGTCTTTGGTCCATTTTTTCATAAAATCTTGATCGGGATAAGCCCAAGTATCAACTCTGAAACCGTTTATTCCTGTGGTTTCTATCCACCAAATTGAGTTTTGAATTAAATAATCAGCTACATGTTTGTTTTGCTGATTCAAATCTGGCATGTGTTTATCGAACCAGCCATTTTGCATCAAGTTTTTATCATATTCTGACGCATACGGATCCATCACTGCAGTTGCTCTGTAATTGGTTCTTGTAAACTTATCAAATTGATGAAACCAGTTAGTGTCCGGTTTATTTTTATATAAATAATGTTCGTTTCCGGTATGATTAAAGACCATATCCATTACCACTTTCATTTCCTTTTGATGACAACTTTGAACCAGATTTTTATACTCTTCGTTTGTTCCTAATCTACTATCAATTTTGTAATGGTCGGTAATGGCATATCCATGATAGGATTCTTTGGGCTGGTTATTTTCTTGAACAGGATTTAACCATAAGGTGGTAGCTCCTAAATCAGCAATATAGTTGAGTTGGTTTGCAATTCCTTCAATATCTCCGCCATGTCTGCACAATACGCTATCACGATTAATTTTGGCTTCATTAAAATTTGGGATAATGTCATTATTAATGTTTCCATTGGCAAATCGATCGGGCATAATTAAGTATATTAAATCACTGTTATCTATAGTAATTTGTATAAGCGGATCGACCTCTTTCTTTAATATTTTGTATTCATGCGTCAGCTGCTTGGCACCATTTTTAAAAGTAAATAAGTAATCGCCAGGCATTGCGTTTTGAGAAATTTGTAATTCTAAAAACAGATAATCTTTACTTTCAACCTTATTTATTGACACAAGGTTTATTCCTTCTTGTTTTATTGTTATTGATGTATATTCAGCCATATTAGTGCCATTAACCAATAGGTGCAATGTATTGTTTTGCATGCCAGTCCACCAGTTAGGGGGATCGACTCTGATGATTTGATTTTCGTTTTGGGCTTTTGTTTTTGTTGTAAAAAGCATATTAAGACAGCCTAAAACAATTAATAGCAAGCTGTGATGATTGATTCTCATTAGGCAATATTTTAATTAAATCGGCCGAAAGATATAATTTATTAAGTACATGATATTTGAAATCTGATGATATTTTGTTTAGTTTTGTTCAGTTAAAATTAACACATTTTGTTGCTCATGACAATAAAAACTTTTTTGTTAAAGTTCTTCCTTCTGTTTTTAGTATTTATAAGTTTAGAATGTTTCTCACAACCATTATCTCCTGTAAGTCCTAAAAATGGTATTGTAATTAACAATGATTCTATCTTATTGCGTTGGAACAAATTAAACAATGCGCAATATTATGAGCTAAAATATACTACAGATAGTACTTTTAATAGTAACATAACAACAATAAATGTTGGATTGCAAAATGCCTATTGGCTTACACCTTTAAGTTCAAATACTACTTGTTATTGGCGTGTTGAAGCATTTAATGGTGTTAGTAATGTGATTGGACAAGCAAGAAAATTCACCAATTTTAAACCAACAGATCTGCCAGGATGTGCTTTGTGGTTAAGGGCTGATACGGGACTGACTCTTAATGGAAATGGGGTACAAGGTTGGACAGATGCCAGTAGTAACAATTTTAATATAGTACAAGCCACAACAGCCGCGCAACCCCAATTTCAGACCAATTCTATTGCTGGGTTTCCTTCATTATCTTTTGATGGGAATGATATTCTTTCAATTTCCACTTTTCCATATGGCATGAACATGAATGGATTTTTGGTAGGAAAAAAAACAAATGCTCTGGTGAGTCATGGAAATTTTACCTCTGGTACTTATTTTAATTTTGAAATGCAAACTTTAAAATGTGAGGTAGCATTGACAGGAGGAACCACAGGATCATACAATGCAGTAAACTGGAGTCAGTTAACATTATTACGTCAATCAGGAAATTCAATTGTTAATTTAAATGGAGTTCAATCGGGTGTAACAAATACAAACCTACTTAGTCCAATTAGTCCAGGTGTTTTTGCTATTGGTAGCAGAAATCCAGCAGTAAATTCACCCGCTCCTTTAAGAGGAAATATCAGCGAAATTGTTCTTTATTCAAATCAATTGAGTTCATTACATGTTGATTTGGTTCAAAGATATTTAATGTATAAATATACGTATGAATTATCGGCCGGTAGAGATACTGTTATTGCTGATAATTTTTGTCCGATTTCGATTGGAGCATCGGCTGGTTTTGCCAGCTATTTATGGTCGACAGGAGATACAAGTAGTAGTATTACAGTAAATAAAAGTGGAGTATATTATGTACAATCAACCGATCTTTTTGAAAGGATTCAGATTGATACTATAATCGTCACCTACCCCGAAGTAAGTCAATTGAATGTATCAGTAATATGTGCTGGCAGTCAAATAAATTGGAATTCAAATTTAGCCTCACCCTATACATTTTTATGGCAAGACAACAGTACAGCACCGAACTTTATTATTACTCAACCAGGGGTTTATTATGTAAAAGTAACTGATGTTTTCGGATGTGATACATACTCCGATACTGTAGATATTGCATTAGACAACTTTCCAACAACTGCCTATATTGGAAATGATACCTCTTTATGCACTGGCAATAGCATTCAATTGCAAGTTGGTGCAAACGTTGCCACTAACTATTTATGGTCTAATGGCAATAATAACGATAGTTTATTGATTACTTCAGGCGGAACTTTTTGGCTTGAGGTTAGCAATATCAATAATTGTATTGCACAAGATACAATTAATATTACGCTTACGGGAATTGCACCTGTGGCTGATTTTGTGAGTAATGAGGTTTGTATTGGATTGCCCACGCAGTTTACAGATTTATCTGCAGCCGCCACTGGTGATAGTATTATTAGTTGGGAGTGGAGTTTTGCAGACGGCAATCAATCAACTTTGCAAAATCCTGTAAATACTTATTTGGTTCCTGATAATTATCTGGTTACGCTTAAGGCAATAAGTCAAACAAGCTGTGCAGGACTGGTAAATAAATTAGTTACTGTTTATCCACACCCAAATGTAAATTATATAGCCATCAATAATTGCAGTGATAAACAGACAACTTTTACGGATATTACAAATGCATTTGGGGGGACTATTACCAATTGGGAATGGAATTTTAATGATAGTTTAAGTGCCATAAATAATGGAAATGGCAATATTGAATCACATACTTACGTTGAGTCAGGAAATTACAGTGTGCTGCTTGTTGTAAGTACAGTTGAAGGTTGTGTCGATTCTATCATAAAACCCATAACCATCAAACAAGCTCCAGTTGCTGCATTTAATCATACCAAATTATGTATTGGTGATAGTGTTACTTTTCAGGATGTAAGTTTAATTTCTTTTCCTCATCAGAATATTTTCAGAGAATGGACTTTCAATGATAGTTTAATTTCAACAGAATATCAACCTTCAATTTGGTACAATGCATCGGGCAGCTATCCTATTAATCTAATCATTATGGCATCAAATGGATGTCGAGATACCATTAGCCAAAACATTTTTGTTAGTAATGTTCCAAATGCTGATTTTACCTTTAATGCACCGTGTATTGGCACGTTAACAAGCTTTAATGATATTTCAACCTGCCTAAATTGTTTAATTGATTATAGGCAATGGGCACTGAATGGCGCAATAATTTCATCTGCCGATTCGGCTAGTTATATTTTTAATGAAGCAGGTGTTTATTCAGTTAATCTTGAAGTAAAGAATACAGCAGGTTGTGCTTCGAATATTGAAAAAATTATTACTATTAATCCAAGCCCTGTAGCAAGCTTTTCAAGCTCTGCTCTATTTGGCAGCCCGCCACTGATAATTTCATTTGATAACAGTTCAATAAACGCAACAAATTATAATTGGGACTTTGGTGATGGTAATAGTAGTGAAATTTTTGAACCCACACATACCTTTGAAGATACTGGCACATTTTTTATAGAATTAATAGCTATTGACAGCAGTGGATGCAGCAGTAATGCTAATGAAATAATCAGAATTTTACCCAGAAAAATTGACATTGCACTGCTTAATGTAAATTTTCAAATCGATAACAACTATATTTATACTGACATCACTTTTATCAACCTTGGCTCAATCACATTAAAAGCATTTAATATTAATATGGCCAGTAATGGAAGCCCTAATAATTCAGTCGAAAAATGGGATGGAACTTTGCTTCCCGGAGAAATTAAAAACTATCGCTTACGGACTTCTTTTTTAAATGAAACTTTTGATCCAACAGATTATTTATGTATTAATCTAAGTTCATTAGACCAAGGAGAAGATGTTAATCTCAAAAACAATGAGCTTTGTGCTACTTTAGACGAAACAGGATTTAAAATCGCAAACATTTATCCAAACCCTGTGAATGATTTTTTAAGTCTATCTTTATTATCACCTTATGCAAAAGAAGTTACCATGCAGGTTGTAGATTACAAGGGAGACATTATCCATGAGAAATTAATGATAATGGAAAAAGGTTTTAACGCTGTGTCAATAGAAACACTTAATTTGCAGGATGGACCTTATCTTTTAAGAGTACTATTTGAAGGTAATTTTTTCCTGAAACCATTTATTAAAGTAGAAAGTAAATAGTAATCTAAATCAATTAAAAACAGGAATATTTATATGACATTAGGAATAAACAGAAAAACTTTTTCTGAGAATCAAATTCAATTGTTCAACTAAAAAAAATGCACATTGAAATTTACAAAAGTGATTATTTCTGGAGGTCCAGGTTTTGGCAAAACATCAATTATTGATGAGTTAGAAAATAGAAACTATAATGTAATGCATGAGGTTTCGCGTTCTATTATTAAAGAACAATTAGAAAGCGGAGGTGATATTTTACCATGGAAAAATTTAACTACCTTTAGTAGATTGTTATTTGAAAGAAGGGTCAAGCAATTCGAAAATGCTAATAATTCTAATTGGATTTTTTTTGACAGGGGCATTCCAGACATTTTGGCTTACATGAACAAAGATAATTTGGAGATACCTAATTCATATATGCTTAAAGTGGAGGAATGCAGTTATTTTCCTGTCATATTTATTGTACCACCATGGGAAGAGATTTATAAGAATGACGACCAGAGAATGGAGGATTATAAAACTGCATGTGAGTTAAATGATGTTATAGTTGATACATACCAAAACCTTGGATATAACACAGTCATATTGCCAAAAATATCTGTGAAGGAGCGTACAGATTTTATAATCAATTATTTGGAAACCTATCTTTTGTAATAGCAAAGCTTAATGAGACAAATATTACACTTTTTAATGCTATTACTTTGGAAGTATTTTCCAATTATTAGGCCTTCCAATATAAAGATAAGTGGATTGTTAACTATTAATTTAAAAACACGAATTGTACTTTCTATTAATTCTGAATTAAATGTAGACGGAAATGCGGATCTTTCGAACAGTAACATTAACATAGAAAATAGCAAGTTGCATTGCGGCACCATTGTGTGTAATGATGTTAACATCTATTTTAAAGACGCATCGATAACTATCGGACAAAAATCACATTTAAAGCAAAGCGATATAAAGATTTTTAATTCTAATGTAAAAATAGGAGAACATTTTAGAGCTCACAATAGCATTTGGAATATTAGCTCAAGTGAAACAAAAATTGGAAATTACTTCTTATCAAGCGGTGATCCAAAATCTTATTTTTCAATAGAAAATTCAAGCTTTAATTGCGATAATAATGTTAGAATTCAAGCCAATATAAACATTAATAACGGCAGCTTAGACATTGGGAGTAACTCATTTGTTAATTCTGGATGTAAGGTAAGCTGCATAAATCACATCAAAATTGGAAATTATGTAATGATATCATACGATTGCTTTATTTTTGATAATAATTCTCATTCACTAGACTTTAGATTAAGGAGAGAGGAAATTGATGCTGGTTTTCCCAACGGGACCTTGCAGAAAAATATTGAAAGCATTGAATCAAAACCTGTTGTTATAAATAATGATGTTTGGATTGGAGCAAAAGCTATGGTGATGAAAGGAGTAAATATTGGGAGTGGAAGTATAGTTGCAGCAGCTACTATAGTTACAAAAAATGTTCCCGAAACTTCAATGGTATATGGTTTTCCAAATAAATATAACAAACTCCATTGATATGTTTAAAAAGGTCAAAAAAAATATCGCTTTCTTTCTTGCAAATATATTGCCAAGAGCTGTTTACGAGCAATATAAAATAAATTTTGATGCTAAAAATGATTTCTCTCAAACCTATTTTTCTCAAGAAGGTGAAGATATTATACTAAGGAGGTTTTTTAACTATAAAAACAATGGCTTTTACATTGATATTGGCGCCTATCACCCTCAAAGATTTTCAAACACCTATAAACTTTATACATTAGGCTGGCGAGGTATTAACATTGATGCAACTCCAAAAAGCATTTCTGCTTTTAAAAATTTGCGTAAAGAAGATATTAATATTCAAGCTGCTATTGCAGAGCATTCAAAAACTATTAAATTTTTTGAGTTTGATGAAGGTGCACTTAACACATTTGATGAGCTAAAAGCAAAAAAAATAAAAGATCGAGGGCTTTATAAATTAATAAATACCCAAATTCTTAAAACTCAAACTTTAGAAGAAATATTAGACAAGAATTTAGTTTTGGGTCAAATTATAGATTTTTTTAGCATAGATGTTGAAGGTTTTGATTTGCAGGTTTTAAAGAGCAATAATTGGGAAAAATACAAGCCCACTGTTGTAATTATTGAAACAGATACTTTGGAATTAGCACTTTTTTTAAACTCTCCTGAGGCTGTTTTCCTTAAAGAATTAGGATATAAATGTTTTGCAAAAACAGTTAAAAGTGCTTTCTTTACAAATATCTAATTCAATTTATTTTACTTAGCATGAGCAATTTAATGGTAATTGATATTTTTTTCGTTTATTTGCCATCAATAATAATACTGTAAAAATCATTGAAAGATAGATTAGGTGAAGATTATTGGACTGAGGTTATAACCCCTAAAAAAGGCTTGTTGGATCTAAATCTCAAAGAACTATGGAGATATAGAGATTTAATCATGTTGTTTGTTAGAAGAGATTTTGTTTCGGCATACAAGCAAACGGTTTTAGGTCCAATTTGGTTTTTCATACAACCATTGTTTACAACAGTTATTTTTGTAATCATTTTTACAAGAATAGCAAAAATATCTACTAATGATATTCCCCCAGTTTTGTTTTACTTGTCGGGTATAACACTTTGGAATTATTTTGCTGACTGCCTCTCTAAAACCTCCAATGTATTTATAGCTAATGCTGGAATTTTTGGAAAGGTTTATTTTCCGCGACTCACTAGCCCCATATCCATTATCATTTCAAATTTATTGAAATTTGGAATTCAATTTCTATTACTGTTTTTTGCCTACTTATATTACGTTTATACAGGCCAAATAAGTTTTGCAATACAACAAAATATACTTCTGTTGCCATTTATAGTTATACTAATGGCTTTGTTGGGGTTAGGACTTGGTATTATTTTTTCTTCTTTAACCACCAAATATAGAGATTTATCCTTTTTATTACAATTTGGTGTTCAGCTTTTAATGTACGCCACACCTATAATATATCCATTAAACTCTGTAGGCGGCAAATTGAAAACAATTTTGCAAATTAACCCATTAACACCCTTAATAGAGACGTTTAGAACTATTTTGTTTAACAATGGTCAGATAGATTATGGAGGGTTATTGTACTGTTCAATTTTTACACTTGTGATTCTTTTATTTGGTGTGATAATTTTTAACAGGGTGGAAAAAACTTTTATGGATACTGTATAATATTGAATATGAGTAATATTGCAATACAAGTTGAGCATTTATATAAACAGTATAAACTGGGTGTAGTTACAACGGGGACAATTTCACATGATTTAAATCGTTGGTATCATAAACTGCGAGGGAAAGCAGATCCTTATGAAAAAATTACAGGGTTAAACGATCGCACAGTGAAAGCGCAAGGTGATTATGTTTGGGCTTTAAATGATATTAATTTTGAGGTAAATAAAGGAGATATTATTGGTATAATTGGCAGGAATGGTGCGGGAAAAAGTACTTTTTTGAAAATTCTATCCAAAGTTACGGCACCTACAAAAGGCTCAATAAAAGTAAATGGTAGAATTGCAAGTTTACTTGAAGTTGGAACTGGATTTCATCCAGAGTTAAGCGGACGCGAAAATATATTTTTGAATGGAGCCGTTTTAGGGATGACCAAGATTGAAATTAAAAGTAAACTTGATGAGATCATTGATTTTAGTGGGGTTGAAAAATATGTTGATACGCCTGTAAAAAGATATAGCAGCGGAATGTATGTTAGACTTGCTTTTGCTGTGGCTGCCCATCTTGAGCCCGAAATATTAGTGGTTGATGAAGTTTTAGCAGTTGGCGATGCTGAATTTCAAAAGAAATGCCTTGGTAAAATGAAAGATGTTTCTGGTCATGGCCGAACAATTTTGTTTGTAAGCCACAATATGGCCACAATTCAAAACCTTTGTACAAAAAGTTTGGTGTTGCAATCTGGATCTATTGCCATGCCTTTGACCAAAACAGAAGATGCAATATCATTTTACGTGCGAAGCAGTCGCGAAAAAGCGCAAGTGGCTATTGCAGAAAGAAAAGACAGGTCTGGTGAAGGAAAGATCAGAATCGTTGATTTGAAAATTACCAATGAAAAAAATGAAACTCAAGGTATTATAATTACAGGTCAAGAGGTTTCATTTAAAATTTATTTTGAAATAAAAGGTGAAATAGAGATGGCTAGTTTAGCTGCTGCCTTATCAATAACATCGTCTGAAGGATTATTAATTACAGTATTAAACAGCGAATTTACTTCCGAACCATTTCAATTATCCGCCAAAAGTGGTTTTATTGAATGTAAATTAAATAGATTTCCTTTAAGTCAGGGAGAGTATTCAATGAATGTCATCTTACGTCATAAAAATATCATCCAAGATTGGATACAGGAAGTTGTTTATTTAAGTGTGGAAGATGGCGATTATTTTAAAACAGGTAGAACTGTAGCATCATCGCACCGAAGTGTACTATTGGAACAATCATGGTCGGCAGGAAAATAAAAAAAATGCTTAATCGCATTAGAGGAAGGGCAGTACCTTTGGCTTTAATTTTAGAAAAAGGTTCAGATTTAAAAACCATGGATAATTCATTGATTCACGCTAAAGGTGAAATTAATGTTGACAATAGTTCTAAACTTAGCATAGGAAAATCGGTGCAAATTGATGCCAAATTGTTTTTAAAGAATAGGGCAAGTCTTCAAATTGCTGATCAATGTAGATTAAAAAATATTACCATCAATATACAAAATAATGGTGAAGTTATTTTTGGAGAAGGGTGTATTTTTAATCCCCCAGATAGATTTCCAATGCAAATTGATGTTAACGATGGAAAATTGTTTTTTGAAGGGAAAAACAATGTTATGGCCAATATTTTGGTTAGATTTAAGGGGCAACTTACAATCGGTAAATATACAGGCATAGGTTTTAACTCTGAAGTAAGATGCGAAGAGTCAATTACAATTGGAAAATATGGTCTCTTTTCATATGAAATTTGCCTGTATGATACAGATACACATTCAACTGACTGGGAAAAAAGAAGAGAAAGAATTGAAGCCGGTTACCCCTTTGGAGCTGGAGAAATTAAAAGACCAAACACTAAACCTGTAATTATTGGAGATGATGTTTGGATTGGAAAAGGCGCAACAGTTACAAAAGGAGCGATGATCGGAAACAAATGTATTGTTGGAATCAGAACAGTAGTTGGTGGAGGCACATTTGACGATGAAACAACTATCATATCAAACAAGCCAAGAACAATTCAATTAAAAAAGAATGAATAATGGCAATTACCTTTTTAATATATTTGTCAATTACTGAATTTTTAAACAGGTAAATAGAAAATAGTAGTTTAACAATATTAGCAAATAGAAATGAATGAAATTAAAATTGCGATATTAGGTTGTGGCAGAATAGCACAAAGACATGCGCATCATATTAGCAAAACACCCGGTTTGATTTTAGCGGCTGTTTGTGATACAGTTAAAGAAAAAGCGGAGGCACTGGCAAAGGAATACAATTCAAAAGCCTTTTACAGCCTCACAGATATGTTGAAGTCAGATGCTGCAATTAATTTAGTGTCTGTTTGTACTCCTAACGGTTTGCATGCCGAACAATCAATTGAAATATTAAATTCTGGCAAGCATGTTTTGTGTGAAAAGCCTATGGCTATTGATGTACAAGATTGCGGAGCAATGATTCAAGCTGCCGAGAAATCCAATAAAAGACTTTTTGTAATCAAACAAAATAGATTTAATCCGCCTGTGCAGGCTGTTAAAAGAATAATTGAAGAGGGGCGCTTGGGGAAAATTTATAGTTGTCAATTGAGCTGTTTTTGGAATAGAAATGAAGATTATTACAAAGACAGTTGGAAAGGAACCAAAAAATTAGATGGAGGTACGCTTTACACCCAGTTTAGCCATTTTGTAGATTTATTGTATTACCTAATTGGTGATGTAAAAAAGGTGAAAGCCTTGGGCGCAAACTTTCAACATAAAGGTATCATTGAATTTGAAGATACAGGGGTGGTTATTATGGAGTTTTATAATAAAGCCATTGGTACCATTAACTATACTGTAAATAGTTATAAAAAAAATATGGAAGGTTCCTTAACAATTTTTGCAGAAAAAGGTACCGTTAAAATTGGTGGTCAATATTTAAATGAACTTGAATATCAATGCATCGAAGATTATACAATTGAGAATTTACCTGTTGGAAATACTGCTAATAATTATGGCGCTTACCAAGGGTCTATGTCAAATCATGACGAGGTATATAACAACGTTGCCGAAGTTTTGCTTAACGAAGGTAAAATAACAACCAATATGTTTGATGGTTTGAAAACTGTTGAAATTATTGACAAGATTTATGCAGAAATAAATAAAAATTATGATTAAAGAGCATCAAAGTGGGATAAAGGATGTTGTTTTCGAAGGGGAGGCAACCATTGTGCAGCCTGTAAATATGTATGGTTGTGTAATTGGAAACAAATGTTTCATCGGACCGTTTACCGAAATACAAAAAGATGTGAAAATTGGAAGTTTTACCAAAATTCAATCCCACTCTTTTGTTTGCGAATTAGTCACAATTGGCTCAAATTGTTTTATAGGCCATGGTGTAATGTTTATAAATGATTCATTTCAAGATGGTGGACCTGCTAATGGGGACAAAGAAAAATGGAAACACACAACCATTGGAAATAACGTAAGTATTGGTTCTAATGCAACAATTCTGCCTGTAACAATTACCAACAATGTGGTAATTGGTGCAGGTTCAGTGGTAACCAAAAATATAACCGAGTCTGGTGTTTACGCGGGAAATCCTGCAAAAAAAATAAAAAATATATGATACCTTTTGTAAATTTAAAACAACAATATTTAAATCATCAAATCGAAATCGATAAAGCAATTGCAAGCGTAATTAATGAAACTGCCTTTATCAGTGGCAAATATGCTAATACCTTTGAAAATGAATTTGCTGCATATTTAGGCATCAAACATGTGATGAGTTGCGCCAATGGTACCGATTCTTTGGAGATATTACTTAAAGCTTTTGGAATTGGGCCCGGTGATGATGTAATTGTTCCTGCTAATAGTTGGATTTCAACTTCTGAAAGTGTTAGCACAGTGGGTGCTCAGGTGGTATTTGTAGATGCGCTGCCTTTAAAGTACACTATAGATACTTCATTAATTGAAAGTAAGATTACCAAGAAAACTAAAGCCATAGTGCCAGTGCACTTGTATGGATGCCCTGCCGATATGGATGAAATAATGGCTTTAGCAAATCGTTACAATTTAATTGTAATCGAAGATTGTGCGCAGTCTCATGGTGCTGCATACAAAGGAAAAAAAACGGGGACAATAGGGCATGCAAGTTCATTTAGTTTTTACCCAGGAAAAAATTTAGGAGCCTATGGAGATGCAGGCGCTATGGCAACAAATATAGATGATGTGGCTACACATTGCCGAATGTTGGCCAACCATGGAAGATTGGGGAAGCATGATCATGGGATTGAAGGAAGGAATAGCAGGTTAGATGGCATTCAAGCTGCAATTCTATCGGCAAAATTGCCCTTTCTTGAAAAATGGACTAATGCAAGAATTGCTAATGCAGCAGTCTATAATAAGCTACTTGCAAATTCAAAATTAATTTTACCTAGCACACCAGATAACTATCGACATGTTTATCATCTTTATGTGGTTCAAGTAGAAAACAGGAATGAAATACAAGAACAACTTAAAGCAAGAAACATTGAAACAGGGATACATTATCCAATTGCTTTGCCTCTTTTAAAAGCATATCAGCACTTAGGATTTAGACCTGAAGATTTTCCAGTGTCTTATAGTCAACAAGGTAAATTATTATCTCTTCCGATGTATGCTGAACTCAGCGAAGAACAGATAAATTGTGTTTGCAAAAATTTACTTGAAATAATTGGTTAGGAACTACTATAAAACAAAATTAATGCCTCAAATTAAATTTTTACACGTTTTTTCTTTCTACCCTAATTATTTGAATGGATATTATTTAAATAACCCACTCATAAAGGGTTTTGATTATAAAAATAATCAAAAGGCTTTAATGTCTGATTGCTTTGGAATTGCTGATTTTTGGGTTGTAAATTTAAATAAACTAGGGAATTATGATGCCAATTCCATATTGTTTAATGATAAAATACTTCAAACGAAATGGGCAGAGGAAAATAATATTAAATATAATGAAAATAATTGGGCTGTCGAAATTGTAGAAGCCCAAATAAATGAATTAAAACCTGATGTGGTATTTTGGAATGATTGTATGTTTCCTTATGTTGGTTATTTTGATGACTTCAAGAAAAAATTTCCTTTTGTTAAATTGTTAATCGGATGGGATGGAGTAGCATTAAATAATCTAAAAATTTTCAATAGCTATGATATTGTGCTTTCATGTGCGCAATGGATTGTAGATTTTTATAACAGCAATAATGTAAAGTCGTATTTTGTGCGTTTTGGTTTTGAAGAAGATATTCTTCAAAAATTAGAATTAGCTAATTTGAAAAAAGATTTTTATGAAATTTCATTTTGCGGCTCACTAAATAAAGGCCCACATCTTGACAGATATCTTACATTATTATCAATGATAAAAGCTGGTTTACCCCTAAGCATATTTACTGAGGCAGTTTTTGAAACAGATATTTATACGCTTTCTTTTTTTAAAAAAGTACTCAAATTAAAACATTTCGAAGTTTTAGATGAACGTTTAATGATGA
>CAIKXD010000195.1 GCA_903831265.1 uncultured Bacteroidota bacterium | reverse complement strand
CAATAAACTTTTTTCTAATCATTAAGTAAATTAACATAAGTATGAGATAGAAAAAAGCAATAATTCCAAAACCTTGCCACATGCTATTAAGTATCTTTCCAAAATAAAACCCTAGCGATAAAAATAAAAAAAACAGAAAGAAAAAAGCAAAAATAAACAAGGCGATTGCCGAAATTAATGTTGCCCCCGACTTAGAAATGATTTCAAAAGCGCTTAGCTTTGTCAAATCTGCCTTTAATTCAACATATTCGACTAAATCATCTTTCAAATCGGAAAAAACTGTTTTGTTGCTATTTGTTTCCAAATTATTTAGTTTTTTGGGGTAAAAAAATGAAAGTAATCATAGATTATGGGCATTGTTTGTGTTCATGGTTTCTTTAATGTCGCTTAATACATCCTTACTTTTGTCGACAGTATCGTTTATTTTATCCTTTAATTTACTGGTTATGTTGTTGATGTCTTCGCCTATTTCGTTTACTTTTTTACCGCTTAACAAATATCCAAGTACAAAACCGGCAGCAGCGCCTATGGCCAATCCCCAAAGAATTTTAGACTTATTATCTTCCATTGTTTTTTTTTCAAAAGTACGAAATACAATTTAATGCCATGTTGATTTCCAATTAATTTTTACATTCTATTATTTAGCTCTTAATCATTACCTTTGCAAAATCATACTTAATGCACCTTGCAAAGTTTAAGCACTCCATTTTTTTTATTTATTTACCTAACGGGCGGCTTTTGTTATGCGCAGCAGAAACAATATAAAGTAGATAAGGATTCCTTGGTTTGGAATAAAAAGAAACAAATTTTTTGGAAGGATAGCACAGATAATGTCATAAACTCTTTGTTATTTAATTGCTATGTTTATTCAAGCTTTGAGTCGGTAACCAATAAAAAAATGTTTAATCAGCCTTCACGTGTGAGGGTAAATTTTGAATACGATCGCAAGAGAAACTACGATATAGATGAAGATATAGAAAGTTCAGATTATATTTATAGTCAAACTGTGCTTAATATTCATCAACTGTATGCCAACAAATTAAGAAGAGCTTGTTTCAAATTAAAATTTAAGCATGGTTACTATGGTTTACTCGAAAGTACTTTTATAGATTATTTTGAGCAAATGAAAAAACGTGATAGTGATATGCGCTTAGATACAGAAAATGGTAAAAACATTCCAAAGTTGAACGAGTGGTCGGATACAATTCTAAAAGAATTAGAAGAAGACAGCTTCAAAGTTAAAAAATAAGACGCTGTATTTATTGTTCAAGCGTCTAGCCCTTGCTTATTACATACAGTAATAATTATATGACAATAATTCATGTTTTTTGATGACGGTGCAGTTTTTGACTTTTAATAGAGCAATAACAAATATTTTATAAATAAACCCTACATTTGAGGCCCTTAAATAAAAAATAGATTTTAATTTAAGCACAACTAGAAAAGACAAAAATAACATATATGATAGATTTTATAAACAAAACAATATCTGGATTTTTCGGTAAGAAATCTGACCGCGACATCAAATCAATAGATCCTATTGTTGCTAAAATACACGAATCCTACAAATTAATTGAACAATTAAGCAATGATGGTTTACGTCAGAAATCAAACGAATTAAAGGCCAAAGTGGCAGCTGCAGTGCAAGCCGAAGAACAAAAAGTAAAAGAATTGAAGGCGAAGGTTGAAACAGATGAGATTGCAGATGTTGATCAAAAAGAAAAAATTTATGTGGAGATAGACGCGCTCAACAAAGAGATTACAAAAAAAATACAAGCTGCACTTGATGATATACTTCCTGATGCATTTGCCATTGTTAAAGAAACAGCCAAAAGATTTAAAGAAAATAATCAACTAGAAGTTACAGCTACTTCTATGGACCGCGACCTTTCCGCAAAAAAAGGTAATGTTATTATTCAAGGCGAAAAAGCTTTTTATAAAAACCAATGGATTGCAGCAGGTAATACTGTAACATGGGACATGGTACATTATGATGTTCAGTTGATTGGTGGTGTGGTTTTGCATCAAGGTAAAATTTCTGAGATGGCCACAGGTGAAGGTAAAACTTTAGTTGCCACCTTGCCTATGTTTTTGAACGCGCTAAGCGGTAAAGGTTTGCATGTTGTTACCGTAAACACTTATCTCTCAAGAAGAGATAGTGAATGGATGGCACCACTATTTGAGTTTCATGGTTTAAAGGTTGATTGTATTGATTTACATGAACCTAATTCAGACGCACGCAGAAATGCTTACATGGCAGATATCACCTACGGTACCAATAATGAATTTGGTTTTGATTACTTGCGCGATAACATGGCGCGCAGTCCGGAAGATATGGTGCAACGAGTGCACAATTTTGCTATTGTAGATGAGGTAGATAGCGTTTTAATTGATGATGCAAGAACGCCATTGATTATAAGCGGACCAACAGCAAAGGGCGATATTCATGAATTTCAGGCACTAAAACCTCAGGTAGAAAAGCTAGTGACTGCGCAAAGAAACTATGTAAACACCGCCTTGGCTGACGGGAAAAAATTATTTGCCGAAAATAAATTAGAGGATGCTGGTATTGCGCTTCTAAGAGCTTTTAGGGGCTTGCCAAAAAATAAAGCACTAATTAAATACCTTAGCGAACAAGGCGTTCGTGCACAACTACAAAAAACAGAGAACTTTTATATGCAAGATCATGGTAAGGAAATGCATAAGATTGATGCAGAACTTTACTTTGTGATTGATGAAAAAAACAACAGTATTGAACTTACCGAAAAAGGAATTGAATTGGTGTCAAAAACAGCTGAAGATGCTAAGTTTTTTGTATTGCCAGATATTGGTTCAGAAATTGTTGATATTGAAAAATCATCTCTAAATGCTGAAGAAAAAATAGTTAAAAAAGACGCACTAATGCGCGATTTTGCAGTAGCCTCTGAAAGGGTGCATACCGTAAATCAACTGTTAAAAGCATATACGCTTTTTGAAATAGATGTGGAGTATGTAGTGATGGAAAATAAAATCAAAATTGTTGATGAACAAACAGGCCGTATACTTGATGGAAGAAGGTATTCTGATGGTTTGCATCAAGCAATTGAGGCTAAAGAAAATGTAAAAGTAGAAGCTAGTACGCAAACATTTGCAACAATTACCCTGCAAAATTATTTTAGAATGTACAACAAGCTAGCAGGTATGACAGGTACCGCAGAAACTGAAGCTGGCGAGTTTTGGGATATTTATAAATTAGATTGCGTAGTAATTCCTACCAACAGAAAAATTAGTAGAAAAGATGAAGAAGATTTAGTTTATAAAACTAAGCGCGAAAAATATAATGCTGTTATTGATGTTATTGTAAAAGAAACAGAAAAAGGTAGACCAGTATTGGTTGGTACAACTTCAGTTGAAATATCTGAGTTGTTGAGTAGAATGCTTAAACTAAAAAATATTAAGCACAATGTGTTAAATGCCAAGTTGCATCAGCGTGAAGCAGAAATTGTTGCCGAAGCGGGTCAAGCAGGTACAGTAACGATTGCCACTAATATGGCTGGTCGTGGTACCGATATTAAGCTAGGGCCAGGTGTTAAAGAGGCTGGTGGTTTGGCTATTATTGGTACTGAACGTCATGATAGCAGACGTGTTGACCGTCAGTTGCGTGGTCGTGCCGGTCGTCAAGGAGATCCAGGTTCATCACAGTTTTTTGTGTCGTTAGAAGATGATTTAATGCGTTTATTTGGTAGCGATCGTATTGCTAAACTAATGGACAGAATGGGCATTGAAGAAGGTGAAGTGATACAGCATAGCATGATTTCTAAATCAATTGAGCGTGCTCAGAAAAAGGTTGAAGAAAATAATTTTGGAACACGAAAGCGCCTGTTAGAGTATGATGATGTAATGAATAGCCAGCGTGAAGTAATTTATGGTAAACGCAGACATGCTTTATTTGGTGAAAGGTTATCTATAGATATTGCCAACACGATGTATGATGTTTGTGCTGATATCATTAAAGAACATTTAGATACCAAAGATTTTGAATCTTTTAACTTAGATTTAATTCGTAATTTCTCGATTGAAAGTCCTGTGAGTAAGGAGGAGTTTTTGAAGGCTGGTAAAAATCTTGAAGAGCTCGTTTTTGATGCCGCTTATGCTCATTATCAACATAAATCAAAGCAAATTGCCAACAACGCTTATCCTGTGGTAAAAAATGTGTTCGAAAATAGTGCGCACATGTATGAGAATATTGTAATTCCTTTTACAGATGGTATTAGAACAATGCAGGTACTCGCTAATTTAAAGAAAGCATACGAAAGTCAAGGGCGTGAATTAATTACAGCTTTTGAAAAAGGAGTTATTTTAGCCATTATTGATGAAGCATGGAAAGAGCATTTGCGTGAGTTAGATGAATTGAAACAATCGGTTCAAAATGCGGTCTACGAGCAAAAAGATCCTTTGTTGATATATAAATTTGAGTCATTTGAGTTGTTTCAACAAATGGTAAACAAGGTAAACCGCGATATTACTTCATTCTTGGTGAAAGCTTATTTACCTCAAGAAAATCAACAACAAGTGCGCGAGGTGCAAGCACCAAAACCTGAGCCAACACAAAGATATCAAACCAATAGAACTGATGATCCAAGTTTAGGAAGTGGTAGTAATAATGCTCCAAACAATCAGCAAAACCCTGAACAAGAAAGACCAAAATTGCAACCAATTAGAGTAGAAAAAACAGTTGGTAGAAATGATCCTTGCCCTTGTGGTAGTGGTAAAAAGTTTAAGCAATGCCATGGTGCAGCTTAATTAGCTGATGAGCGAATTAGATGATTAGCTGATGAAAATTTGAAAGCAATTTTGGGATTAAAGCAAATTTATTTGCTAAATAATTAATCTATTTCGGTGGTCATTATCTGATAAACTAATTAATAAAAACTCTCAAACTTTCAACTTTCAAACTTTCAACTTTCAACTTTCAAACTTTCAACTTTCAAACTTTTCAACTCAACCATTAACAATTAAAAAGTAGATGTCTGATATCATTCGTTTGTTGCCCGATGCTGTTGCTAATCAAATAGCTGCTGGTGAAGTTATACAACGCCCGGCTTCGGTAATAAAAGAGTTGGTAGAAAATGCTGTTGATGCTGGTGCAGATGATATTATTGTTATTATTAAAGATGCCGGTAAAACCCTCATACAAATTACAGATAATGGAAAGGGCATGAGCCCTACCGACGCTCGAATGAGCTTTGAAAGGCACGCTACTTCTAAAATTAACCAAGCCCAAGATTTATTTGCTCTAAGAACTAAAGGTTTTAGAGGTGAAGCTTTGGCATCAATAGCAGCTATTGCCCACGTAGAGTTAAAGACACGACAGGAGAAAGACACCGTAGGAACTTTAATTATTATTGAAGGTAGCGAAGTTAAAAAGCAAGAAGCGGTGGCATGCGCAAAAGGAACAAGCTTTTTTGTAAAGAATTTATTTTATAATGTGCCTGCGCGAAGAAATTTTTTAAAATCCGATTCGGTTGAAACATCTCATATTATTGAGGAATTTCAGCGTGTGGCGCTTACTCATCCCGAAGTAAGCTTTACATTAATAAACAACAATAATGAGGTTTATAAGCTCGAAAAGTCTGGTTTAAGACAAAGAATTGTGGGCGTTTTTG
>CAIKXD010000194.1 GCA_903831265.1 uncultured Bacteroidota bacterium | reverse complement strand
GTGTTTTTTCCTTGTTGTCGTGTTGTAACAGCACCCAAATACCATCTATTGTGCCTTTATAACTCTTTATTCCAGATAAATTATCTGTCATTTTTAAAACAATTTTATCTTGTATAAAAAAGCTTTTTTCTTTATTATAATTAATAATTTTAACTACTGGTGCCGTAGTATCTAACATCACAGCAAAATTACCAAAGCTACGCAACTTTGTAACTACAAATCCATTTTCATAGGCACCGCCCTCACTTGATGCATGCCCTTCATCATCAATACTAACAACAAGTAATTTATCTTTTTGTTTCAGGGCCTTTACCTTTGGTTTTATGCTCAAACTATAAGCCTGATTTACTGGTGTTTCGTCATTTAAAATATGATGAATATCAGAAAGCAACTTGCTTGATCCTGCTGATTTGGTATATTTAAAAACAACATCTTGAAACAAACAATTTAATGGTAGTTCAACTTTAACATCCTCCTTGTTAAATTGATTTAATTGGTTGTATTGAAACAAATCTTTATTTTTTTGATTACTCAGAAAAGGTTTAACGTTGGCACTTTTGCACTTTACTTCAAATACACTGCAATTGTTTTTAAAATCAATGGCGTTAATTGTTATTGTATGATAAAGCGTATCATTAAATTCAAAAACGCCATTGCGTTCATCTGTTTTGTAGTGCTTAATTTTGTTGCCCGGTAAAACAAAACAGCGTTGGTACCTGTCTTTATTCTTTTTCATTTTTGCATAATCGATGTGTGCATTAATATAGCGTGTTTGATCAAAAGCGAAACGATTGCAAGCGTAATTAAATAGTTGGTTGCTATCTACTTTTAGATGATAAGAGTAAGTGCCATTTTTGTTTGCACTGCCATTTTCAATATCATAGGTAATTAATCCGAATGCAATATTACCGCTTAATGAAATGTCATCTTTTAGCGTGTACCTATTTTTGCCGACTTTTTTTACATCATAATACTTGGTATGATTACTCCCATTTATTTTAGCATTTTGATCAATAGGATAAATGGCAATTCCTTCAATACTTGGTGAAATAGTATCTTCAATATCAAAACCAAAATAATAAGGATTAATAATTTCTTCGGTTTTTTGATCTCTAATTTCAAAATGCAAATGCGGGCCTTCGCTACCACCGGTATTTCCCGATAGCGCAACTAATTGACCTTGTTTAACTACAATTTCATTTTTTTGAGGAAATAAATCTACCTCAAAAGATTCAAGTTCATATTGTTTTTTAAAAACGTAATTCGAAACAATGCTATCATATCGTTGTAAATGCCCATAAACCGAAACATAACCATTTTTGTGCGTAATGTACAAGGCATTTCCATAGCCATAAGCAGATACTTTTATTCTTGATACATATCCATCTGCAACTGCTTTTACTAAATAGCCTTCTTCTCCATTGGTTCTAAAGTCGAATCCCGAATGAAAATGATTGCTCCTTAATTCACCAAAATTACCAGCCAAACTTAAAGGAATATCCATAGGATTTGTAAAATCTCCCTTAGGGTAATTAGTATTGTTTTGAGCCAGCATTGGCATGGCCAACAAACCTATGAGCAATAAAGAAATATTTATTTTTAGAAACATGTGCTCAAATTTCGACTATTAATGGGCTTGTTTAAAAGCTGTTTAGCTTAAATATTAACAAAAAGTATTTTAAAATTTGGAAGCTTGACTCAATAAAAGTAAATTTGCGCTACAAGAACTAAGATAAATGCAAAACGAATTGAAGCTAAATATCGCCAGTCTTCAATCAAAGATTGAGAAATTGATTTTTTTGCATAAGAAGGTTTTGGAAGATAATTTAAAAATGCAAGCACTAGTGGAAGGGTTGCATCTGCAGTTATCAGAACAAAGTCATCAAATCGAAGTGCTTGAAATTGAAAAGATGGAATTGCTCAACAGCAAATCAACAGTTAGTCCTAAGGTAACGGAAAAACCCTTGGTAAGCTATGAGCAAATTGATGAAATGGTGCGGGACATTGATAAATGTATAGCATTGCTTAGTGTAAATAAAAAAAGTGTGGAGCTAAATTAATTAAATTGAACTACATCTAAAATGACTGAGATTACGGTAAATTTAAATATCGCAGGAAGAAATTATCCATTAAAGGTTAATAAGGAAGATGTAGCAAAATTAAATGAGGCAGAAAGAATGATCAACGCCAAACTTGACCTTTACGAAAAAAGTTTTTCGGTAAAAGACAAGCAAGATTTATTGGCCATGTGTATTATTAATTTTGCCACCGAAATTACTCGTAATCAAAACGATATTCAAGAATTTGAAAATATAGCACTACAAGTTAAAGACACCGAGCAATACTTAAACACTTATTTAAACAACACAGTTCTTTGAAGAAAATAGCGTTGTAAATAATTTTTACAGCGCAATACATAAGTAAAATTATGTACCATAGCATACCCGCATGCTGTTCAAATTGTACGTTTTTTAAACTCAACAATTAAAAAAATTAGGGAAAAGCTGTAAAATAGCAAGAGCCAGGCTCCAACACTTCGGTGTATTATCTTAGGGTAAACAGGTGACGTTCGAGCTATTTTAGCATCCTTAAAGTTACTATTGGGGTTTAATACAAACCTTATCTTTTGAACAGTGTGTGGGTTTTTTTTATGAAATTAAGCGAACAAAAAAAATAAAAACAACCCTAAATTAGTATAAACAAAAGCAAATAAATTTAAATAAAGATGGAAGTAATAATGATAATAATTGGTATTATAGTTGGTTTGGCAGCCGGCTATTTTTTGGCAAGTACCGCACTAAAAAAGAGCATTGAAGCCAAAAGCGCACAAATTGTAAAAGATGCCGAAGCTGAAGGTGAAGTAATTAAAAAAGATAAAATTTTACAGGCAAAGGAAAAATTTTTACAACTAAAAGCCGAACACGAAGCACACATTAACGAAAGAAACCAAACAATACAAGTTGGCGAAAATAAAATTAAGCAAAAAGAACAGTCGTTAAATGCTAAGATTGAAGAAAATCAGCGCAAGCAAAAAGAAGTAGATACCTTAAAAGAAAACTTAGCATTGCAAACCGAAATTTTGCAAAAGAAACAATTAGAAGTTGACAAAGGCCATAAGCGCCAATTAGAGCAGCTTGAAGCTATTTCGGGTTTAAAATCTGAAGAAGCTAAAGCGCAATTGGTTGAAGCATTGAAAAACGAAGCTAAAACTGCTGCTCTTTCTCATATTAAAGATACCATGGACGAGGCAAAATTAACAGCCAACAAAGAAGCTAAAAAGATTGTCATACAAACTATTCAGCGTGTGGCCACCGAGCATGCCGTTGAAAATTCAGTTTCTGTTTTTAATATCGAAAATGACGAAATAAAAGGTAGAATCATTGGTAGAGAAGGCCGTAATATTAGAGCTTTAGAAGCTGCAACTGGCATTGAGATTATTGTGGATGACACCCCAGAAGCCATTATTTTAAGTGGCTTTGATCCAGTTAGAAGAGAAATTGCTCGTTTAGCTTTACATCAATTGGTTACCGATGGAAGAATACATCCTGCCCGTATCGAAGAGGTAGTGGAGAAAGTTAAAAAACAAATCGAAGATGAAATTGTAGAAACAGGTAAACGCACCACTATTGATCTTGGTATCCATGGCTTGCATCCAGAGTTAATTCGTATGGTGGGCAGAATGAAATATCGTTCTTCTTATGGTCAAAATTTGTTGCAACACTCACGCGAAGTAGCTAATTTATGTGCCATTATGGCCACCGAGTTGGGCTTAAATGTAAAGGTGGCAAAGCGTGCAGGCTTATTGCATGATATTGGAAAAGTACCCGATGATGAACCAGAATTGCCTCATGCTATTTTAGGTATGAAGTTAGCCGAAAAATATAAAGAAAATGCAGAAGTATGCAATGCCATTGGCGCCCATCATGATGAGATTGAAATGACAAGTTTAATATCTCCAATTGTTCAGGTGTGTGATGCTATTAGCGGAGCAAGACCAGGCGCAAGAAGAGAAATTGCAGAATCATACATAAAACGCTTAAAAGATTTAGAAGCATTAGCTTTATCTTATCCTGGCGTGTTAAAAACATACGCTATACAAGCCGGTAGAGAACTAAGAGTTTTGGTGGAAAGCGAAAAAATTTCTGATAAAGACTCAGAGCAACTGTCATTCGATATTTCTCAAAAAATACAAACAGAAATGACTTATCCAGGTCAAATTAAAATTACAGTAATTAGAGAAACAAGGGCTGTTAATTACGCAAAGTAAAATTTACAACAACCAATATAAACGGAGTTTCAGTAATGGAGCTCCGTTTTTTATTTTGGGCGCGTGCCTCCTTCCGTCCCGAGGTTCGGGATCGGAAGGAGGCACCGGGCTTTTACCACTCGCTTTTTTGCTCCAGCGCAAAGTCCATCCCACAAAAAGAGCTCAAACAATGGTGCAATCCCTCGCGCAGAATTCAATAGGCTTCAAAATAATACCAATTGTATTTATTAAATAGCCCATAGCTGTTTAATAAATTTACAATGGTTAATGCCGATACAACCTGAAACTAGTACAATAAGGCTTG
>CAIKXD010000193.1 GCA_903831265.1 uncultured Bacteroidota bacterium | reverse complement strand
TGATTGTAAATATTTTTTTGTGGTTAAAAAGTAAGTGGCGGCCTTCAATAGTTATTAATTTAAAAGCAATAAGTGAATTGCGAAAGTTTAGTATAAATATTCTTTTTTCTGGTTTACTCAATGCCATATTTGATAATATTTATTATGCTGTAATCGCTAAGTTGTTTTCGGCAAATAAACTTGGCTTTTATACCAGAGCCAATCAGCTGCAGCAATTCCCAGTAAGCTTAATTTCTTCGGTTGTACAAAGAGTTTTTTTACCTACCATGACTAACTTTTCGGATGATACTGTAAAACTTAAGTATTATTATAAAAATTCAATAAAGGTATTGGCGCTTCTGGTTTTTCCGTTGATGATGCTATTTAACTTATTAAGTGGTTCCATTGTTTTTATACTACTCACCGAAAAATGGTTGCCTTTGGTTCCCATGCTTCAAATAATGCTTTTGTATGGTATGTTTTACCCAATACATGCAGTTAACTTAGATATTCTTAATGTAATGGGAAGAAGCGATTTGTTTCTTAAATTAGAAATAATAAAAAAAATAATTATTGGCCTAACTCTAATCATCACAAGTCAGCTTGGGATAAATGCAATGATTTTAGGCACCTTGGTATTAACGATTGGTTTTTTACCACTCAATATTTTTTATGTTAATAAAGTCATTAATTACAAGCTTTATGAGCAAATTGCAGATTTTAAAAAACCTTTGCTTTTTTCGATTGTGGTTTCAATTTTGCTGTATCCATTAAAGTTTGTTTTTAGCCAGCACCTGCTTTTAATACTGGTTACCTCTTTGCTATTTTTTATGTTTTTTATACTATTTCTGTATATTTTCGAAAGAGGTTTATTTAATAAAGGAAAGGGATTTATCTTTAAAAATAAAATGATTTAATTATGAAACTAGCGGTAATGCAACCTTATTTTTTGCCTTATATAGGTTATTTTCAACTTATGAATTTGGTGGATACCTATATATTTTATGATGATGTAAACTACATAAAAAATGGATGGATCAATAGAAATAGAATTATAATTAACAAGGAAGTAAATTATTTAACCTTATCATTAGAGGGTGCCAGTTCAAACAAAAAAATAAATGAAGTTGGTATTGGCAAAACCGATAAACTTTTAAAAACTATTGAATTATCTTATAAAAAGCATCCCTATTTTTTGGAGGTATTTCCAATTATTTCTGGCATATTAAATTACGAAAGTACCAACCTTTCGAAGTTTGTAATAAATGCTAACAAGTCGCTTGCAAGTTTTTTGGATGTTAAAACAAAACTTGTTACAGCATCAGAGTTATTGCATAATCAACATTTAAATGGACAAGAAAGAATAATAGATATTTGTAAAACAATGGGAGCAAGCTCTTACATCAATCACATTGGGGGAAAGACTTTGTATAGTAATGAAGTTTTTAAAAGTAATGGAATTCAACTTGAGTTTTTAAAAACATTACCATTTTCATATGCACAAGCAGGGGTTTCTGAGTTTTTTCCATTTCTATCTACGCTTGATGTTTTAATGAATTGCGGTAAAGAACAAACAAAACAATACTTGGGTAACTATGAATATGAAATCTAAAAAAAAGATCGCAGTTATTGGTGCCAATCAACCACTTTTATCATTCTTTAAAAGAGCAGTTGCCTATGAAGAATACGAATATCATGTTTTTTCGTGGGAGGAAGGTGCCGTTTGCAAGACTTATGCACATAAATTTTATCCAATTTCATTCAAAGAAAAAGATAGAATACTTGATATCTGTAAAGAAATTAATATTGATGGCATTACCTCATTTTCTCTTGAATCTGCGTTGCCTACTGTAAATTATATTGCTCAAAAATTAGGTTTACAGGGCAATTCGCCTGAATGTGGCGAATTGATGGATAATAAATACACCATGAGAAATGCCTTGCTAGATAACAATGTAGCTGTGCCCCGTTTTAAATCGGTAAGCAGTGCAGATGAGGTTAGTTCAGATTTTAATTGCCCGCTTATAATTAAGCCAATAGACAGCGGAGGAAGCAGAGGAGTAACGCTGGTTTATGATAAAAGTGAATTGGCCAATGCGATAGCTATTGCTATTAAATTTTCGCAAAAGAATGAGGTTTTGGTTGAAGAGTTTATTGATGGAAAAGAATATAGCGTAGAATATTTAACCGATAAATCAAAACACTATTTTATTGCTATTACTGAAAAAGAAACTACACAGCCTCCTTATTTTGTTGAGCTTGCGCATCATCAACCGGCTTTATTAGATGAAGCGACATTAAATAAAGTAAAAAATATTGTTGAAAAAACATTGTCGGTTTTAAAGGTAGCTGCTAGCCCTTCTCATACTGAAATAAAAATAAATAGTAAAGGTGATATATTTGTTATTGAAACATGCTCAAGATTGGGTGGCGATTTTATAACCTCTGATCTTGTATATTACTCCACTGGAATTGACATGGTAAAAGCAGCCTTAGATTTATGCACTAACAACTATACATACCAGCCACCAGTATTTAATAAATTTTCAGGGATATTCTTTTTGTCGCTTGAAAATAAGCGAATTTTAAATGTGTTTGATCATCTGCAACAGCATAGTGAAATAGTTTATTCTGAAAAAAATGAGAATGAATTAAAAAATGTAACTGAGAGTAATGAAAGATCGGGCTGTTTAATATATCAGAGTGAAAAAAAAATGACTTATTAGATGAAAAAATTTGACGAAATAGGGGGCAATTTTTGGGTAACAGGTGGTAATGAATTCGAAAAAGAATGCAATGATGATTTAGTTAAAATTTCTCAGTTTAAGCATGTTGAATATGTTTCTTCGGGCAGAGATGGTATTAGGCTAATAATACAACAGCATCATTTTAATAAAAAGATTGTTTTACTGCCTGTTTTTACTTGTGAATCGATTATAAAACCGTTTATTGATGAAAAGTTTCAGTTGTTTTTTTACGACATCAATCAAGATCTAACAATCAATATAATTGATTTTGAACAAAAATTAAATATCCACAAGCCAAGTTTTATTTTCTTACAATCATATTTTGGGTTTAACACAAATAGTAATGTTGAGCAAGTTATTTCTAATTACAAGCTTAATAACGCGTGTTTAATTGCGAATGACCTTACGCATTCATGGTTGAGTGATCATAAAGAAATTGAATCAGATTTTTATGTTATTAGTTTAAGAAAATGGTTAGAAATAGCCGATGGAGGTTTGGTATTATCTAATCATAAAATTAATAATAACGGAATTGCAAATGATGTAAGGGTAGCTATACTTGGTAATTTTAACGAGGCCTCGCTTTTAAAATCATCTTTTGTAGCGCATGCAAATGAAGATTTAAAACAAAAATATAGAGCTTTATTTTATCAAAATGAAGATTTGTATGATAGTAGTGAAGGGGTTTATAAAATGAATGAAGAATCCTTAATAAGATTTAAACATTATAACTGGAGCGAGACCGTTAATAGACGCAGAAATAATTATCAAAATATATTAAACAATTTATTGCATAAAGATATAATGCCAATTTTTCCGCAACTTCCAGCTAATGTGGCGCCCCTTTATTTTCCATTTTACACCAAAACTAGAACTGCTTTACAAAAGAAGTTTGCTGAAAATAGAATATACGCGCCTATTATTTGGCCTTTATCGACGGTTGTTGAAAAAACAACTAATAGTAATTATATTTACGAATCAATACTGTGTTTACCTATTGATCAGCGATATGATTTAAGAGATATGGAAAGAATAATTAAGACTATTAAAAGCCTGTAAAAATGAAAATAAACTACTCTATAAAACTTTTAGGGATAAATGAATTTGAAATATACAGAAATGAAATTTATCGACTGTTTAAAGAAAATACTCAAGGGCATGAGAATAAAATTGTAATTTCTGAAGAATATATAAAAACCAAATTTTGCGAGCTTGAAAATTATTTTATATCTAACAATCTTATTTTTTTAGGATGTGAATTTGAAAATAATATCATTGGTTTTCTATGGGCTTATGAGAGAATATTTATTGAAGAAAAGCGTATCTATGTCAATTCGTTCATCATTGATGATAAATATAGAAGTTTTGGTATTGGAACTTCTTTATTGAAAATATTAGAAGAAATTGCAAAACAAAGAAATATTAAAGTAATAGATGTTAGCACTTCTACTTTCAAAGAAAATACCATAGAATTTTACATGAAAAATAATTTTATGCCCGAAAGAATTCAATTGAGAAAGGAAATAAAATAAAATGACACCTTTAGTTTCGATAGTAGTAATTACCTATAAGCAAGCTGCTTTTATTGCGCAAAACCTTGATGGGCTTTTGATGCAAGAAACCAACTTTCCTTTTGAAATTATTGTTGCCGAAGATTGTTCGCCCGACAACACGAAAGAAATCGTACAACAATATGCAAATAAACATCCTGCCATAATTAAGTTTATTAGCAGGACAAAAAACGTTGGTGCAATAATTAATGCCCAAGAGGCAATTTCCCACTGCAAAGGAAAATACCTGGCCTTTTGTGAGGGCGATGATTTTTGGAACAATCCAAACAAACTTCAAATTCAAGTTGATTTTTTAGAAAGCCATTTAGATTTTGCATTAGTGCATACCGATGTAAACTTAAATTATGAAGATACAGGAAATACAATTGAAAATCACAATCAATACTATAAAATTAATTTCCCATCTGGCTTTATTTTCGATAATTATTTAATGGATAATTTATTTATTCAAACCTGCACGGTGTTGGTTAGAAAAGAGATTTTTTTAAAGTCGTCTGATTATGATTTCTTTGCTCAAAAAAACTGGTTGCTTCAAGACTTGCCAACTTGGTTAGAAATTGCGGGTAATTATAAAATACAATATTTGCCCAATACAACAGCAACTTATAGGCTGTCTTCTGAATCTGCCAGTAGAACAAATGATGGCGCTAAACAATTTAAGTTTCAGTTAAGTGTTTATGGTATCAGATTTTATTTTTGGAGAAAGTATTCTAAAAAGCTTGCTCATTTTTTTGTGCTTTATTTTAAATTCTTTAAGGTGATAATCAACTATGTTATAAAAACAAAAAAGATAAATCATTTGAAATATTTAATTCAGATATAAACTAATGAGTCAATTAAAAATACTTCAAATAACAAAAAGTTTGGCCAATGGCGGAGCCGAAAAATTTTTAGTAGAGCTAAGCAATAATTTGTCGATAAATAATACTGTTGTAATTTGTACTATAGAGCCAAACGAGCCTTGGATGATCCCTCCAATGCAAATTAAAAATAGCACACAAGTAGTATTGAAAAAATACCATAAGCTAAACCCACTAAACATTTGGCAGTTTGTTAAACTTTTTCGTGATCAAAAACCGAATGTAGTTCATGTGCATGCTTTGTTGCTTTTTAATTATGTTTTTATTGCTTCTCTGTTTTTCAAAAACATTAAGTTTGTGCATACCATACATAACGATATTACGCCCGCTTATAAAAAAGTATACAAAAAAATAGTGGCCTTAAATATTTTTGCTAAATATTGGTCGCATGTTTGT
>CAIKXD010000192.1 GCA_903831265.1 uncultured Bacteroidota bacterium | reverse complement strand
TGTTGATTAACATCTGATTTGTATTTAAAGCCTTGCTAGTTAAGCTTTGTGTAGCTTATTAATACGGCATTAAATTTCGTTAAAAAAAAAGAGCCCTACAACATTGGAGGACTCTTTTTTGATTATTTTTTAATTATACTAAGGATTCTGCACCATCAAATCATTACTCGCCATCTCCTCTTGTGGAATTTTAAATAAGTACTTAGCGTAATTGGTACTTCCATCTCTCAATGGTAATTTTAAACGTCTTAATTGTGCGTACCTGTCACCATTTTCGCCCATCATTTCAATTCTTCTATCGAATCTAATTTTGGATAAAAAAACGTTGATAACATTGGTAGTTTCTGGTATATAACTTCCAATGCCATAATTTCTTAATTTAAATTTATTGAAGGCATCGAGTGCATCTGAACTAACGCTATTTGTGGCTAATGCTGCAGCTTCGGCTTTAATAAGGTACATTTCTGATAAGCGCAATAAAACAATGTTTGTATTATAGCTTATGCCAGTTACTCTATTATACTTAGCGGTATACCAATCGCCCGTTGTAAATAATTTTGTAAAGGATGATTTTCCCGAAACAGTGCTTCCTGTTGATGTGCGAATAATTCTATCATCTAATGAATCAACTGCATTCATAATATCTGTTTTAACCTTCATAAAATAAGTAGAAAAATAATAACCAAATAAACTACCGCCATTATCATCTTTAGTATTTACCAACTGCCAAATTACCTCTGGTTTACCAAGATATTGTGCCACATTGTTCCCACTTGTATAAAACAAGTTCACAATTTTAGTAGAATCTTTACCATCTTCATTTGCTAATTTAAAATTATTGCTACCGATAACTGTATTGGCAGCATCAACAGCACTTTGGTAATTTCCTGTAATAAAATGTACTCGTGCTAACATTGCTTTTGCAGCCATGGCAGAAACACGATCAATAGAAGTTTGACGTCCAGCTGCATTTAATAAATTAAAGGCTTCATTTAAATCGTTGATAATTGCAGCATAACTTTCTTCTACAGAGGCTCTTGCTTTTGATAATCCGGCAGGACCATTCAGCGTAGGCTCTGTACGCAACACAATGCCAGCCTGCGTATTTCCACCTTTGCTATCAACATTATAAGGTAAAGCAAATAGTTGCAATAAATTATAATTGCAGTAAGCACGAATAAATAAACATTCTCCTTTAAAAATATTTTTATTGTTTTCGAATTCTGTGCCTTTAATGGATCCTTTGTCGATGGTTTTTATTACATTATTTACGCGGTTGATTACACCATAGTTTTGCTTCCAAATTTCACTTAAAGCGCCAATTTGAACCGATGTTTGCCCATTGTAAATTTCGGATGTGCCAAAGTTGCCTAACTTGTTAGGAAGTACATCAAAATCATCGCTCATTAAATCACTAAAAGCAGTAAGATCTCCACCTGCTACACTTGAACTTTGCAAACCATCATACGCACCATCAAGCACCGCTTTCAGATCTTTTATGGTGGTCATGGCACTTTCATTTATCAATTGTTGCTCGGGCTTTATATCTAAAAATTTTTTACAAGAAAATAAACTTGTGAAAACAAGTAATAGCGCTATTGTTAATATTGAATTTCTCATAATGCTTAAAATTTAATGTTGATACCTGCAGTAATAGTTTTGGCTTGTGGTGTGCCTAAATAAGGACCACCAAAAGCAATATTTCCTCTTTCAGAATCAGGGTCAATGTTTCGTAATACTTCTGGATCCATACCCGGGAATTTAGTAAAGGTGAGCAAATTACCACCATTAATAAATATTTTTACATTGCTTAATTTAACTTTTTTGCACCACTCCTCTTTAAATGAATAAGAGAAAGTTAAACTTCTTAAACGCATATATGAAGCATCATATAACCACCTGCTACTGTTGATAGACACATAATCACTTTTAGGATTTGTACTTCCTGAATTATTATATAATGATGGAATTTCTGTTGATGGTGCACCTTGTGTGTAAGCATTTAAAACATCAGGTCTTTGATTGATATTAAGATAACTGCCAATTTGCGATTTAGCAGCATCATCGTAAATATTATTGCCATACACAAAATTAAACATGAAAGTCAACTCAAAACCTTTATAAGCAAATGTGTTTGTGATACCTCCAATAAAAGTTGGCATTGGGCTGCCCATTGCTTTTCTATTATCGCCATAAAACTCACCTCCAGTTGGGTTAGCATAGGTCATCACGTTTCCATTTTTGTCTTTAAATAACTCTGTGCCAGCGGGTACATTAACGTAAATTGGTTGTCCGTTGGCATCTAACTTAGCAGAGCCATCGCTATTCCATAATTGTATTGTACCTTCTTGTTGCTGCACGCCAGCCCATTCTACCACATAAAATTGCCCCACCGGAAATCCTTCTACTACGCGCCCTTCGCCACCTCTATTGCCCAAATCTTTATCATCAAAAGCATCTGGTTTTAATCCATCAACATCCAACACTTTATTCCTGTTAAAGGCAATATTAAAATCGGTGTACCAAGTAAATTTACCTTCAATATTTTTGGTATTTAGGGTAATTTCCAAGCCTTTGTTTTCAAGTTTTCCTCTGTTTTGTAATATTTGCGAATAGCCTGATGAGGTTGGTATACTTATGTTAAGCAATAAATCACTGGATGTTTTGTAATAGTAGTTGAAACCTGCTGCAAACCTGTTTTTTAAGAAGGCAATGTCTAAATTTACATCCACTTGATTAGATTTTTCCCATCTTAAATTATTATTTGATAAGGTGTTTGGCACAATAGCGCTGTTGCCATTGTAACCAACCGAACTTGAATAATAACCTAATGAAGCAAAATCGCCAATATTGGCGTTGCCTGTTTGTCCGTAGCTAGCTCTTAATTTTAAGAAACTAATGGCTTTAATTTTTTTAATAAATTCTTCTTCACTTAAGATCCAAGCTGCAGATACACCTGGGAATGCACCCCATTTATTGTTATCTCCAAATCTCGAAGATCCATCGTAGCGCATGCTACTGCTTAATAAATATTTATCTTTTAATTTATAATTTATCCTGCCAAAGAAAGAAGCAAAACTCCATCCCGTAGTATATGAATAGCCTCTTTTAATGGCTGCATCGCCGGGTTGCGTAAAATAATCGTTAGGGAATTTTTCGCCATATAAACCTACGCCATTTCTATTAGAACGTTGTGTTTCGTTGCCTAATAAAATGGTAAAATCGTGTTTTTCTTTTAGTTTAAAATTGTAGTTAAAGTAATTGCTGTTTGACCAGTTGAGTACCGTTGTTCTTCTATCCCATGCATTTGAAACTTCCGATGTATCCAACGATTGCACATTTCTAAAATTAAATTCCTCTTCATTTTGATTTAAGAAATCGGTGCCAAAGCTGCTTCTAAATGTAAGTCCTTTTGTAATTTTCCACTCGGCATGTGCCTCGCTGATAGCCCTAAAAACGCGTGCTTCAAACTTTCTATTTTCGAGTTGCCATAAAGGATTTCCTCTTGGATCGTTGTAACTGCCATCTTTATTATAGATAGGAATAAAGGGCATTTTTAATTGTGCTAAACCAAAACCACCATCGCCACCCGTTGGTACGCGGTTATTGATACTATAACTTAAATTTGAATTGATGCCAATGGTTAAATTTTCGTAGGCTTTATTTTCTATGGCAATTTTGCCATTGCTTCTTTCAAAGCTGTTACCAACCAAAAATCCTTCTTCTTTGCGATAAGTGCCACCAATATAAAAAGTTGTTTTTTCATTACCACCACTGGCCGAAAGATTTGCTTGTTGTAAAGTTCCTCTTCTTAATGTTTCATTAATCCAATCGCTTCCACCGGTAGCTGCAACAAAAGAATCTGCCTGTGCTCTGGTAAAAGGTTGATTATTCCACCATCCCACTTGATTCTTTTTTGATTCTGCACTGTCATTAATTTCAATATTTGCTTTATCACGCAAGTCTAATAACTCTTGTGCAGTTGTGTATTTCAATACATTGGTTGGAGATAATACGCCATAAGAATAACCTACATCAAATTTAGTTTTGCCTGCTTTCCCTTTTTTAGTAGTAATTAAAACCACTCCATTAGCGCCTCTTGAACCATAAATAGCTGCTGCTGCAGCATCTTTTAATATTTCCATGGATTCAATGTCAGCTGGATTAATATCCGCCAAAGCGTTGGTACGACTGCCTAAATTACCCGGACTAAAATCGCCAGTCGTAATTGGAATACCATCAATTACATATAATGGTTGACTTCCAGCACTAATCGAGTTTGAACCTCTGATATTTATTTTAACGGGCGAGCCAGCCATACCGCTTGCTGCTGTAACCTGCACACCCGCTGCTCTGCCTTGCATTGATTGTTCAAAACTTGGTTGTACCGTATTGTTAATGTCTTTAGCTTTAATGGTGCTTATAGAACCAGTAACATCTCTTTTTTGTTCTAAACCATAACCTACCACTACCACTTGATCGAGTTGTAAGGCATCATCAGCTAACTCCACATCAAGCACTTGATCTTTTTGAGTGGTTAAATCGACTGTTTTCTTTTGTTTGGCAAAGCCTAATCCTGAGATAATGACTACATATTTTTTTGCCTCAAGATCGGTTATTTTATAGTTCCCATCCAGGTCGCTTGCCACGCCTTTGGTGGAGCCTTCAATGGTGATGGCAGCGCCAACAATAGTTTCCTTTTTACTGTCGGTAATTTTACCGCTGATGGATTGCGCCAACAAATAGCCAATGCTGCAG
Source organism: uncultured Bacteroidota bacterium (assembly GCA_903831265.1). Classification (GTDB taxonomy): domain Bacteria; phylum Bacteroidota; class Bacteroidia; order UBA4408; family UBA4408; genus CAIKXD01. The sequence goes on along the minus strand of CAIKXD010000192.1, from coordinate 1,708 downwards.
GTAAAGAGTAGGAGCAAGGCCAAAATTTTTTTTCGTAAAAATCGACTCATGAATTTTAGTTTTTATATTTCCGCTAAGATATAAATTAAAGTGTTAAATATACACAAAGAAAAAAATCACCTTTTATAAATTATCTATTTTTTGAATAATAAATAATCCTATATTTGCGCCCTCAAAAAAAGAAGTTCATTACATTTAAAGAAGTTTATATACTGAAAACCAACAGGTTCAAGATTTAAACGAAAAGTTGGATGCATTGAAAAATTATTTTGATGTTTTTGGCGGGGTAGCTCAGATGGTTAGAGCGCAGGATTCATAACCCTGAGGTCACGGGTTCGACTCCCGTCCCCGCTACGAGGAATAGAAAAGACTAAAGAGCGATCTTTGGTCTTTTTTTTTTTAAGTTAAACCAACCTTAGAATACTTATTATCCATCAACTCAACATACATCTCTTTGAATTCTTCTGAAAGAAAAGAGTTTTCGATCCATTGAATGGCAAGTGGTTTGTTGGCAAACATTCTTTTAAATACCCCAGCATTTTGTTTCTCATTTAAACCTAATTTCTTACCGAAATAATAAATCTTATTGAGCTAGATTATCAAATAATTCTGCTTCTTATAATACATCATTGAATAGCCGCTTTTATTTGATTCATTTAAAAAAGAACGGTTAATCAAGGTTTCAACAAACGTTTGTTTTTCTAAAAATGGGATTAGTAATTTTTCAATTCTACTTGCTGTAACACCTATACGATTGGCAAATTCGATAAAATCTTTTTTAGCAGGATGGCTGGGATACTATGCAAAATTTGGCAGTTAAAATAAATTTCAATCATTCAATCAAAAGATAGACTAATAATTTTCTTTTACTCCTGATTCCTCTTCTTCACCATCGTTAAAATAGTAGCAATAGCAACTGTCTTTGGTGTTTATACTATTTATTTTTCTTAGGTAGTTTAAATCCTATTTTTTTCCTTGGTTTTGCTTTCTTTTCCAATAATTCATCAAAATAACTAAAAACAACTTCAATATTCTTGTCGTGGTTGTCGATTTTCTTTTTTATGCGCTCTATTTCAAATTTCAGTTCAGTATGTGTAACTATCATTTCACGGAGTTTTACAAACAATTCTATTATTTTAATACTAACTTGCACAGCTCTTTCACTCTTTAAAACATTTGCAAGCATCAATACACCGTGTTATGTAAATGCATAGGGAAGAGTTCCTCCTAAATTTTGTTTTGAAGGTATCGCATTTTGCGATAGCATGATTTCGACCTCTTGTTCAGTCAATTGAAACATAAAATGTGAGGGGAATTTTGAAAGATTTCGTTTTACTTGCTCCATTAGCCGTATTGCTTTAACTCCATAAAGTGCCGCTAAATCTCTATCAAGCATTATTTTCTCCTTTCTTAAATAGTAGATTTTGCTTATTAATACTTCCTGTGGTATGATTGTAATTTCAGTATTTTTCTTTACCATTTTGATTAAAAACTAAATTAACTTTATTCGCAATTGATTAAAAGGGGATGTATTTTATTAAGCACACAATTACAAAATCATTTGAAAACAGAAGACATTTTGGATACTATGCAAAATTTGGCAGTTAAAATAAATTTCAATCATTCAATCAAAAGATAGACTAATAATTTTCTTTTACTCCTGATTCCTCTTCTTCACCATCGTTAAAATAGTAGCAATAGCAACTGT
>CAIKXD010000191.1 GCA_903831265.1 uncultured Bacteroidota bacterium | reverse complement strand
GATGCAAGCGCGCGATTTCTATGATATTTGGTATCTGTTGGAACAACATCAAATGGCGTTAGAATTTTATCTGAATGAATTTAAAATAAAATGTGAAAGCAAAGGGTTAAAGCATTTGGATTTTCAAAAGAAATTAGCAGAGAGAATACCGCAATATAGAGGCCGTTGGCAAAGCTCTATGCGCGATCAAATAAAAGATTTACCAAACTTCGACCAAGTAGAAAGAGAAATTCAACGACATTTCAAAAAACTAGATTTGAAATAAAGAACACTAAGCATTTTACATAACCTTACCCAATCCTTTGTCCTTTTATCTTTGTGACCTTTATTGCAAGCAATGCAGCTTCGCGGTGTGGTTATTTTTCTAAATCCAAAACCACCAAGAACACCAAGCATTTCATATAATCATACCCACAACTTTATCCTTAAATCTTTGTAACCTTTATTGCAAGCAATGCTGCTTCGCGGTGTGTGGCTCTAACTTTGCGCCCTTTATTGCAAGCAATGCTGCTTCGCGGTGTGGTTAAATTTTAAAACCCCAAACCATGATTAAGTCTACCTGCCATTAAAAATACCAATCGGTATGTTTTTTAGCTAGTGTCTTAACAAATAAATCTCAAAATTTTAAAATCAAAAAATCTTTCAATATTAAAATATCCTCTGCCCTTCGATTACCAAAACCATAAACCCCATACCGAAATAGAATCGCTTACGGGTTATGTGATTAAACAAGGTTAACAGTATGGATTGGAAACACCTGTGTTTAAGGGGATGTATGAGGGGTTGAGGAAATAATTTTTGAATTTTTAAATTGTAGGATTGAAGGATTGATATTTAAGTAAACATTGTTAAATTTCGACGACAATTTAACAATCATTCAAAATTTTTATAAAAATATGAGCACAACAAATACAATAAGCAGAGAAGACTTTTTTGGCTTTTTTTCGTGACGATGAATGTTTAAATACTTTATCTCCTGCCGATAGAATTGAGGTTTTCTCAACCATCCTATTAGGTAGTTCTGATTTTAAAAAGGAACTCTTCGATTCCATTTTTTCAGCTTAATGTGTGAGTCATCTTGATGTGATTGAAGTTGACGATAGTAAAAGGTAGTTTTGAAAAAGTCAAATTAAACTTGCAATAAAAACCCGAAAATCTTATGAAATACCCAAAATTAATAGTAAAAAATAAAGTTCAAATTTTACTAGAATTGATGAGTTGGGTAGAGTCCATTCGTCTACCTAAGTAGTGCGTTGACCTATTATAGTTATGCTTTCGTTGATTATATAAAGTGTTTCTATATTTTATTATCCTAGTTTTTAATAGTTAACATTATAAATTCTTTTTTAAATCAATAATTAATGGGTATGTTTGAAATCGGCAAATAAATCAAAAATATTTGAATTTATTTTGTGTATTAGAAACTCACAAAATACCAGTATCAAAAAAATAAAAACAACGTGAATAAATTAAGAGTCATAGATTTTTTTTGTGGTGCAGGCGGATTTTCTGAAGGTTTTAGACAAATGGGATTTGAAATTGTATATGGATACGACCATTGGAAACCTGCAACTGAAACGTATAATTATAACTTTAATTTAAATTGTGAGGTTAAAAACATTTTAGATTTTCAGAATTCAATTGAAGAAATTGAAGCAATACCAGACACTGAAATAATAATTGGCAGTCCACCTTGCGTCAGCTTTTCAAGTTCAAATAAATCAGGAAATGCAGACAAATCTTTAGGGGTAGAATTAACTGAGACCTTTTTAAGAATTGTTGCAATCAAAAAACACCAACCAAATTCAATATTGAAAGCTTGGTTCATGGAGAATGTTGTTAATTCTAAAAGATATTTGCAAACCGCCTATACGTTTAAAGATTTAGGGTTAACGGAATGGGCTATTAAAAACAGAATAAGTCCATTAAAAATTGCGATTGACCTTTACGATAACTCTACTATTATTAATTCGGCCGATTATGGATCTTTTCAAGCAAGGAAAAGAGTTATTTCAGGTGAAATTGTTAAAAAAGGTAAACTTATTCTGCCTAATACAACTCATTCGGAAGATGGGATTGATGGTAAAAGGAGATATTTGACTATCGGACAGATGAAACAAAATTTGCCTCATCCTTTTACGAAAAATTTAAATGATTTTATTTCAGACCCACAATATCCAATTAAGATTTCTCAAGGGCTGTTAACGGACCATTTTTATGACACAGGTATTTACAGAGTGGAATGGAAGTTTTCAAAATATTGGAAAACCAACCATCCATTCATGGGTAAAATGTCATTCCCAGAAAATGAAAACAAACCTAGCAGAACTATCACAGCAACTAAAATTGCTAATTCAAGAGAATCCATCATCTATAAAACAGAAATAAATAGAATTGATGATGGAGAATACCGTCTACCTACTGTTAGAGAAGCCTCAACAATAATGGGTTTCCCTATTACATATCAATTTATAGGAGCAGAAAACAATAAGTGGCGTTTAGTTGGAAATGCAGTTTGTTGCTCTGTTAGTAGAGCATTTGCGAAAACCGTACTTGATGAACTTAAACAAGCAATACCTAGAACACTAGTATTAAATAGCAATCCTGCAATTGAAGGTATTGTAAACCTTAATAATTACAAATTAAAATTATTTGATAAGCCTCCAATAAAAAATATTGGTTCAAGATGCAGACGACACGCCATAAAAGACGGAAATTTAACAGTAACATTATCCAACTACGACATTGAGAATAATCCAAAATCCGCTGAAGGAAAATGGTATACATCCATACAATATGGAACAGGCAAAGGATTTCCTATTCAAAAAATTAGTGATAAATTCTATTCCGTTATTGAAGAAATCATAAAAGACCATAAAGGTGGAAATGAGTTTTTAAAATACATCAATAATGGATTTTCGGAGAAAATTGGAAATGCTAAGGAAATGCAAAAACTTTATGAAGTTCAAAAATCAGGTAATAGATATATAGAACCAACTGAATTAGTCGACTTAGTTCAAGAAATCATTGTAAAACTAAATATTGAACATATAGATATTGAACAGAATCAATTGAATGTTTTCAAACATAAGGAAAAGGTCCCAGTTAGGCAATTCTTCTTACAAACAACACATAAAACAACCTCTTCAACCAATGTTGGAGTAGAAGCATATGGTATTAATGCTGATTTATGTTTCTCTGACGATACCGATG
>CAIKXD010000190.1 GCA_903831265.1 uncultured Bacteroidota bacterium | reverse complement strand
TGAAGAACATAAAAAAAGCGTGCAAAACCTTGATTTTACACGCTTTTAGACTGTTTTAGACAATCTGTCTGCGGAGAAAGAGGAACTCGAACCCTCAAAATTCAAAATTATTTATTTTAAACCCGAATAAGAAATTAAATGCATTTGTTATATATTCGTATAAATGCATTTCAGGGTAGGAGTTCATAAACCACATGATTTAAATTTATTGCTAAATAAATTTTCTGTTAACACCTATTTTTTTAATTCGTCACCGCCTACAGTTTGCAGTATATTCGATAAGGGATACAGGTATGGGTTTAATGGGAAAGAATTAGACGACAATGGTGAAGGAATGGGAGGTGGAGGATCTACCTATGATTATGGATTTAGAATATATAATCCAAATTTAGGGAAATTTTTAAGCGTTGATCCTTTATTTCAAACATATCCTTGGCTTACCCCTTATCAGTTTGCTGGGAATGGACCAATTTTAAATATAGATGTTGATGGTTTAGAGAATGAATCAACACAGAAAAATATAGTTCCTAATCAAACAGAAACAACACAAAAGGATAATACAAATCAACAAAACACTACCCTAAATACTGCAATTGTAAAAGCGGCACAAACGGGGAAAACACCAGATGGAGGTACGTTAACAACAGCAGCCTTTACAAAAGTTAGTAATTTTACAAAAGGCACGAAGTATACTGTAAATGGTAAGGAAATTAAAATTGCAGAAGGATCAATACAATCATTTGTTTATTGTAGTATTACTTATACAGCTCAATTTAATATTTCTACAGGTCTTTTTGCTGGATACTTAGGAACCGATGGCACTATATTATCATACACAACAAACACTTTGCCGGACAAAACAGTTGGTGGGCCAAATATGACTGTTGCTGGTGGCTTTGTATTAACAGCAGCAGAGAGTCCAGCAACAAAAAATCCTGTTGTTGCGGTCATAGCGACAGTAACAACAGTGGCAATTTTATATGAAACATTTGAATTAATTCACAACTTAAAAGATGCAATAGAAATTACAGCTCCCTTAGCTGTTCCAATTGGTGGCTTTGTTTTATCAAAACAAACTGGTAACCAAAAGAGTGATGAATTTGGGGATAAATCAGACGAATGGTTAAAAGAAAAGTATAATAGTTTGAAGGGTAAATTAGATAAGGCGCAAAAGGCATTAAAACAGAAACTTCAAAAGGAATTGAAAGCGCGGGATCTAAAAAATAAAGGCAAAGCTAGAGGGGCAAAACAATAAAATGGAAAAAGCTGAAATTATAAAGATATTGAATGGGAGAAGTAACATTGATAAAATCAGTTTTATTATTGATTATGACTTCAATGATGAATATGATGACTACTATTTAGAACTAATTTTAAATCACAACTATTTTAAGTCTAGTCCACTTTTATCCGCATATTTAATTGAAATTGCATACAAAAAGGAATTAAAAAAAAAGGAATTAAAAAAATTCTTTATTTTTTTATTAAATGCAAAAGTGAATTTCTTTGTTAAATTAG
>CAIKXD010000189.1 GCA_903831265.1 uncultured Bacteroidota bacterium | reverse complement strand
TTGATTTCGAATTATATTATGCCATTAATGATGCGCTTAGTAAAGATTTTGGTTGGACTGAAGGCGCTGCAAAAATTTATTACACCTTGGCGCAAGATTTCTTATATAAAGATGCCAATAAAAATGTGATTTTTTTAGACAATCATGACTTAAGCAGATTTACATCAATGATTGATGGTAACATAGAAAAATTTAAATCGGGTATTGTATTTTTAATGACTACAAGAGGCATACCATCGATCTTTTATGGCACCGAAATTTTAATGAAAGCATGGAGCAATCCTGATGCAAAAGTGAGGATTGATTTTCCGGGCGGCTGGCCAAACGATAGTATTAATAAATTTAATGATTCGGGAAGAACAACGAATGAAAATGAAGCCTTTAATTTCATTAAAAAACTTGCCTCCTATCGCAAAAACTGTAAGGCAATTACAGAAGGAAAACTAATTCAATTTGTACCAGAAAATGGCATTTATGTTTATTTTAGATTGTACGAAAATCAGAAAGTGATGGTCATAATGAATACCACAAATATGATTGCGGAATTTGAAACAAATCGTTTCAAAGAAATACTGAAAGATGCTAACACTGCATTAAATATACTTGATGGTCAAAAAGTAACCAATCTTGGTAAAATTAAGCTCATGCCCAACCAAACGTTTGTTTTAGAAATTAACTAATATTTTAATACTTAAAACTAATCGTTTGAACAAGGTCGGGGTGCAGACTTAAAGCCACTGGACAAGTTTTTGCAGCACTTTCTATTATTGCTTTTTGTTTCTCAGAATAATTGTTTGCCGGAAACTCAAAATCTACTTTAATCTCTGCTACCTTTCGGGGATTAGATTGCATAATTTTAGTAATTTTCACCTTGGTTCCATCAATATTAAACAAATGTGTGTTAGCTGCAATGCCAATAATGGTAATCATGCAACATCCTAGCGCATTACTCATTAAATCAGTTGGGCTAAAAGCTTCTCCTTTACCATGATTATCTGTTGGAGCATCAGTTATAATTATATCAGAGGAGGCAATATGCTTGGATTGCGTTCTTAAATTACCTAAATAAATAATTTCTGAAGTATGCATAAACTTGTTTAAAATTAATTTGTTGTACAAACATAACAGCAAATTTTAAATTAATTGAATTTACTTTGAATAACATATTGATTTTTGTAACTTTGCTTTTTAATATGCTTACACCTCTTTTTAGAAATATAATTTTCATTGCTGCAATAATGTTGAGTAACATTGCACTTGGCCAAGCCTTATCGGGAAGTGAGATCGATAATCCTGATATTCAATTGCGCAACGAATCTTTTTTTGGGGTTAATATAAACTCTCATGGCTGGGGATTTTCATATAGAAAAGGCAAACATGTTACTGGTACTTTAAAAAAATTAATGGATTTTGATTATGTAAGTTATAGACATCCCAAAGAAGTAAAACTACAAAATAGATCGGCCTCCAATAACTCAAAAAGTTATTATTATGGTAAGTTAAACAATGCAGCATTTTTACGCGCAGGCTATGGATTACAAAAAATTATATTTGATGAAGAATTGCCCGGAGCCCTTGAAATAAGATTAAATTATTATGCTGGTGCATCAATTGGCCTATTAAAGCCCGTTTATCTTGAAATTTACAAACAATCTTTGGCTGTGCCCGACAGGTATGAATTGGTTACCGAAAAGTATGATCCTGACTCACATTTTATTGAAAATATTTATGGCAAGGCTCCTTTTTTAAAAGGTATTAATGAATTAAAATTAAATCCTGGCGTCTACGGAAAATTTGGAGTTAGTTTCGAATATGGTGCCGAGCAAGAAGTAATAAGAACAATTGAAACTGGTGTGATTTTAGACTTTCATCCAAAAGCAATGCGAGTAATGGCCTTCAATGCAAGTAATCCATTTACTTTTTCATTCTATGTTTCAGTTAATTGGGGTAAAAGGTGGTTGTAATAAAAAACTATGTTAGTAGAAGAAAACAATAAAATAATAGAAGTCAGAGGCATAAAAAAGCCAGATTGGTTGAGAGTTAAACTACCAACGGGCAAAGAATATGCCGAGGTTCGAAAAATAGTTAGCGAACATAAACTTCACACAATCTGCGAAAGCGGTAATTGCCCAAACATGGGAGAATGTTGGGGAGCAGGTACAGCTACGTTTATGATTCTTGGTAATATATGTACCCGTTCTTGCGGCTTTTGTGCTGTAGCAACAGGTAAGCCCTTACCTGTAGACTTGGATGAGCCCAGAAGAGTAGCCGAGTCGGTTAAACTAATGAAGATAAAACACTGTGTAATTACCTCGGTTGACCGCGATGAATTAAAAGATGGTGGAAGTATTATATGGGCAGCTACCATTAACGCTATTCGCAAAGAAAGCCCAAATACCACTTTAGAAACGCTAATTCCAGATTTTCAAGGTAAATGGGAGAATCTTCAGCGCATCATTGACGTAGCTCCAGAAATAGTTTCGCACAATTTAGAAACAGTAGCAAGATTAACCAAGCAAGTGCGAATACAAGCAAAATATGAAAGAAGTCTTGAAGTATTGGCTCGATTGAGTAATGCAGGGATTAAGTCTAAATCTGGAATCATGCTCGGGCTAGGAGAAACCGAAGAAGAAATTATTGAGGCTTTAAAAGATTTAAGAAAAAGTGAAGTTAAGATTTTAACGCTAGGGCAATATTTGCAGCCAACCCCAAAACATTTGCCAGTAAAAGAATTTATAAGGCCCGAACAGTTTGCTAAACTTAAAGAAATAGCCCTTCAATTAGGGTTTAGGTATGTTGAAAGCGGACCGTTAGTAAGATCTTCATATCATGCTGAAAAACATTTGTTTTAAGTCTTTGTTTATTATAAAATATTTAGTTTATTTGTCACATCTCATTTAATAATTATAATTATGAAATCAAAAAAAATTACCCTAAGTAAAGTTATACTCGGAGTAAGTTCTATTGGTGTTTTGTTAGCCTTTGGTCTAACCTCTAATTCTTCCAAATATGAACCAAGAAACGAAAATGAAGCGCTTGTTGGTAAAAGCAGGTCAGGAGCTCTAGCAGCTGAGTATTACTTTAACATGCGCAAAAATGCAATCACCGGTGATATTCCCTATCTAGCGCAGGTTGAAGCAAGAAGGTCTGTTCAAGAAATGCAAAGCATGAGAGCTGGCTCTTTAGGCTTAAATTGGTTGGAAATGGGTCCAGATAATGTTGGTGGTAGAACAAGATGTTTTTTAATAGACAACAGAGATGCCACGGGAAAAACCCTTTTCGCAGGAGGTGTTGACGGTGGTTTATGGAAAAGTGTAAATGGAGGCGGAACTTGGTCACTAATTAGCGATCAGTGGGAAAATATAGCAGCAGTTAGTATTTGCCAAGAACCAGGTGGTAAAATTTATGTTGGTACAGGAGAGTTTTTATTAGGTGTAAGAGGAACTCCAGGTACAGGTAATTCTTCATGTATCGGTAGTGGAATCTGGCAATCTACAGATGGAAATTCTTTCACTCAAATTTCACAAACAGATCCTACCGCATCTACCCCATACAATAACGACAACACAGAAGCTTTTTCATATGTTTATTCACTGGCCTTTGCTAACGGTAAAGTTTATGCTGGTACATCAAAGGGTCTAAGAATGTCTTCTAATGGTGGTGTAGACTGGGTAAATCCTGTTACAATTCAAACTGCTTGTAAAGATGTAGAAGCAGGCACTGATGGTTCAATTTATGCTAGCATTGGAAATAAAATGTATGTTTCTAACGATGGTACAAACTTCACCCAAAAAACCTTACCAGGTGGTTCAACCACACTTTCAAATCTTCAAATTGCCACAGCATATAGTGATGCGAACTACGTTTATTGTATAGGTGCTAAAAGCCTCTTTACCGTTGCTGGTGTATGGAAGTCGATCGATAAAGGAAATACATTTACTTTGTTGCCTAATTCTACAGGTGGTACTGTATTCCAAATTTTAGGAAATCAAGGAGATTATGCATGTGCTATTGGCGTTGATGCTGCAAACAAAGAAAAAATAATTTGCGGAGGTTTAGATTTATGGAGCTATGAAACAAACGCTGGCTGGAATCAAATATCTGCGTGGAATTATGCACCATTCAGTCAGTATTACAACCATGCCGATCATCATCAAGTTGTTTTTGACAAAAACAACCCAAATATTGTTTATTTTACCAATGATGGTGGTGTTTACAAATCAAATGATGGCGGTCAAACATTTGCAGCTGTGAACAGAAATTATGCAGTAACTCAGTTTTACTCTGTTGCGACCTCAGTAAGAGGGGAAGTTTTAGGTGGAACACAAGATAATGGAACAAACATGATAGACTTTAACGGTCCCACAGTTCGTTGGGCAGATGAAGTAATGGGTGGTGATGGATTCGATTGCGATTTTTCATCTATTAATCCTGATGCCTCTTTTGCATCATTATATTTTGGAGATATTCGTAGATCAGGTACACTAGGTGGTAGCTATTCTAGTTTCTTAAGAGGAGCTCCAACTTCTTATGTTGAAAATTCATCTTTCCATACAGTAATTAGATTGTGGGAAAGTTTCAACAATCAAAATAGCCAAGATGTTGTAAAATATACAGTTCCTGCTGGTGAAACGATACAACCTGGAGCTACATTTACTGCATACAGTAATAACTCAAACTACCCTTTTACTGCAACTTACAATGGCACTGTGCCAGCTGTGGAAGGTGATACAATTGAAAACATTAAAGATATTATTAGCTCTAGAATGGCCTTAGGTATGATAAATGGTTCTTTAAACAGGGTTTTCTTAGCCGTTAGACCTTTAAACTTTGGCGATAGCCCATATTGGATGCCAATTGCTGTTAATGGTACAACAGGTACAAACGATGGATTGGAAGGAGAAGTTGCTGCACTTGCTTTCTCAACAGATGGCGACCACTTATACGTAGGAACTAAAATTGGTGGGACATCGGGAGCTGTTTATAGAATTTCAAACTTAAACACCATTAAATTCAACACACTTAGCGATACATTAACAGGCTGGATCAACAATCCTGCAAGTCAATTAACATGTACAAGACTAGGCCGTTTTACAGGACAAAATGTAACAAGTGTTTGTGTTGACCCTAATAATGCTAATAAGGTAATAGTGACCTTAGGTAATTACAATAACAATAATTACGTATACAGATGTGCAAGCGCTACTACTGCTCCTTCATCTAACAGTGCATCAAACTTTACGAATATTCAAAACAACTTACCTAAAATGCCTGTGTATTCATCTTTGATTGATTATACAAACGGAGATAGAATTCTTTTAGGTACAGAATATGGTATCTTTTCTTCAGACAATGATGGAGCTAACTGGACATTTGACAATGACGGAATGGCAAAATGTGCAGTTTTTATGTTACGTCAACAAACCCAGCCTTATAACAAATGCTGGAATTCAGGTACAATTTATGCTGCTACACATGGGCGTGGTATATTTAGCACTGCAACATTAAATAGCGTTAAAGACCTAACTGGTAACATTGATCAAAATGACCAATTATTGATTTATCCTAATCCAGTATTTGAACAAGCCACTATCAAATTTAATTTGCCAGAAGAAGGCAATACCAGTGTAACAATATTTGATTTACAAGGTAAATTAATTAGCAATGCTAACTTAGGTAAGATTAAAAAAGGAACAAATGTTTACACCTTTAATAACGAAGGTTTAAATGAAGGAACTTATATTGCCTCTGTAACTTCTGGTAGCTACAAAAAAGTAGTTAAATTTGTAGTTAAGAAATAAATAATCAACTTTTAAAAATAACCCCATTAGCTTTTTGCTAGTGGGGTTATTTTTTTTCATATTTGTATAAAATCAATAACATGAAAATTGGAATAAATGGTTTAGGCAGAATTGGCAGAACATTACTAAAAACATGTATCAAACGAGGAGATATTGAAGTTATTTCTATCAATGAACCAGCCGATAATAAAACAATTGCTCATCTAATAAAATACGATTCAATACATGGTAAGTTTGAAGGCAAAGTAAGTGCAAACGAGGAAGGCATTTTTATCAACGATTCTTTTATAAAAGTCACCCATCATCATACAATTGAGCAGTTAAACTGGAATTTGCCAGAAGTAGATGCAATTGCAGAATGTACAGGGTTGTATCTTGATATAAACTCATGCAATAAACATCTTGAAAGAGGAGCTAAAAAAGTGATTCTTTCTGCCCCTCCAAAAGATGCACTTATTAAAAGTGTTGTACTTGGTGTAAATGATGGTATATTAAATGAAAGCGATTTAATTATCTCCAATGCATCTTGCACTACCAACTCTGCGGCACCCTTATTAAAGATTTTAGACGATTTGTGGCAGGTTAAGGCTGCATTTATAAGTACAACACATTCGTATACAGGCGACCAGCGTTTAATTGACTCCCCACACCATGACCTAAGAAGAGCCAGAGCGGCAGCACTATCAATTATCCCAACCACCACGGGAGCGGCCAAAGCGCTAACAAAAATATTTCCAAAATTAGAAGGAAACATTGGCGGTGGAGGCATAAGAGTGCCCGTTCCTGATGGATCATTAACAGATATTACAGTAATTCTCGAAAAGAACGTAACAGCTAAAGAAGTAAACGAGGCATTTAAAGCGGCTTCAAACAATCAACTTAAAGGCATTATTGAATATACAGAGGACCCGATTGTGTCTTCTGATGTTATAGGAAATGAGCACTCGGTTGTTTTTGATGCTTTACTTACTTCGGTGGTAGGACCTATGGTTAAAGTTGTAGGTTGGTATGATAATGAAGTAGGTTATTGCAATCGATTATATGAATTGCTGCTTAAAGTTAATTCAAAATAAACAATCTTTAATTTTCAATGTTTGCTTTTAAAACTATAAAAACATGTATAAATTATTATTTTCAATCCTGATTTCTTTGCTATCTATTAGTGGTTCAGCTCAAACTAAAAATAAATCGATCTATGATTTTAAAGTTAAAAGTATAGATGGTAGCACCTTTGATTTTAAATCGCTGAAAGGCAAAAAAATAATTATTGTAAACACAGCTTCAGAATGTGGAAATACACCACAATATTCAGAATTGGAAGAAATCTATAAAAAATACAAATCAAAAAATGTAGTTGTGATTGGATTTCCAGCTAATAATTTTGGCGGCCAAGAGCCAGGTTCAGATAAAGACATTAAAGCATTTTGTACTAAAAACTATGCTGTTTCTTTTCCAATGATGTCTAAAATTTCGGTTAAAGGAAATGATATAGCACCAATATATAAATGGTTGACCGAAAAAATGGAAAATGGAGTAAAAGATACCCCTGTTACTTGGAATTTTCAAAAATTTATGATTGATGAAAAAGGAAATTGGGTTGGTAGCGTTGCCCCAAAGACCTCTCCTCTAGCCTCAAAAGAACTTATAGATTTTATTTCAAAGTAAGGTATTTATAAAAATAAGATTTGGGGCTGAAAAGTTAATATCAGAAAGCATAGTTTAATTTTTATGTTACGCGTATTTCTTATCATAATTGATTGGTTCATTTACTTTATTTGATTTTGATCTCCACCTGTTTTGGATTTAAAGAATAGCTAGTCATTTTGAAATCCAAAAAAATTATTAATTGCTAAAGATTGAAAGATTCCTTAGCCTCGAGAAGAATTTGATTGGGTTTACAATGTGGGATTGGGGTTTAATACAAATTATACAAAATAAATAGGCCAATTTTATTGAATTATATTTTGTTATATCGGCATTAGCCGTTTGTATTATTTGTTTCCTTGGCTCATCACAAATTTATTTATTTGTAAAATAAAACTAAACCAACATTGTCCTTGAACATATAGAATTGTTACTTTGGATAGAAAATCTTATTTTGCTCAAAATTAAAATCAATTGAAATTAGACATTTTAGCCTTTGCTGCGCACCCTGACGATGTGGAACTTAGTTGTTCTGGCACTTTATTAAAACATCAAAAATTAGGTTTAAAAATTGGCATTATCGACCTCACAAAAGGCGAGCTTGGCACAAGAGGTAATGCAGAAATACGAGCACTTGAATCAGCGCAAGCTTCCAAAATTTTAAATTTATCAGCTAGAGAAAACCTAGGTTTTGCAGATGGCTTTTTCAAAAACGATGAAGAACACTTACTTTCTGTGATCACAAAAATTAGGAAATACCAGCCGGAAATAATACTAGCTAATGCTATCGAAGACCGTCATCCCGACCATGCTAGAGCTGCAAAGCTAGTTCAAGATGCTTGTTTTTACGCCGGTCTTGTAAAAATAAATACATTGGATGAAAACAATATTCCTCAATTAGCTTGGAGGCCTAAATCCATTTTCCATTACATTCAGTACAATTATATAAAACCTGATTTTGTGATTGATATTTCGAGCGAGATGGATACAAAAATTAATGCTGTGCTGGCATACTCTTCTCAGTTTTACGATCCAAACTCTAAGGAACCGGAAACGCCAATAAGTTCTTTAGCTTTTCTTAATAGCCTTAAGGAGCGCGCTTCGGATTTAGGAAGAATGATTAATGTAAATTATGCAGAAGGATTTACAACAACTCGAATAACTGGTGTAAAGAACCTTATGGACTTATATTAAACCTAATTTTATTCTACACAAGTACTAACTTTTTAAGCAAATTATTATACAAACGCAACCAAATGTAAGTGATTGTTGAGTTTAATAGCAAATATAAGCTGTTAGCTTATTGTTATGCGGCAGCTTAAAAAAGACCCCACGACATCAATACTGAAATTTTTGTTTCTAAATTTAGAAACTTTATATATCTTTATGACGTTTAACAATTAATTTGACAAGTGAAATATTTCGAGACACGGTTTATGGAAGAAGCAAACGAGTTTATAGCAGGACTTGACACAAAGACTATAAAAAAAATATTTTACAACATTGACCTTGCTGAACAGACTAATGACCCAAAATTGTTTAAGAAACTACAAAATGACATTTGGGAACTACGTACTAAATTTGGTGGACTTCAAATCAGATTACTTGCATTTTGGGATAAGTCGAACAATAAGGAAACACTGGTAATTGCGACTCATGGTTTCATAAAGAAGGTTGACAAAGTACCAGCGAACGAAATTGAACGTGCAGAAAGACTAAGAGACAATTATTTTAACAACAAAACAAAAAAATAGAAAATATGGCGACTAAAGAAATTAAGACTTATTCACTGGCAGAAATGAAAGACAAGTATATCGGAAAAGTAGGGACAACTGACCGTGACGAATACGAATACGAACTTCGTATGGACGTGTTGGGAAAAATGATTAAAACGGCAAGACAAGAACGCCACTTGACACAAGAAGAACTTGGCAAGCTTGTTGGAGTGCAGAAAGCTCAAATTTCTAAACT
>CAIKXD010000188.1 GCA_903831265.1 uncultured Bacteroidota bacterium | reverse complement strand
TGGAGCTATTTACAGAAACAAAATAAGCATTAACAGTTAGTCAAAATTTAATAATTATAGTTTAGAATTTAGAATTTAGAGATTAGAATTTATTCAACATTATGAAACACAATATACTTGAAATTTGCTACTTAATAGGTTCCATCACCTTTATAGTTGGCTTAAAAATGATGGGAAATGCAAAAACTGCAAGAAAGGGTAATCTTATTGCGGCAGTTGGTATGATCATTGCCATTTTTGGAACTATTTTTCTCCATGATAATGAAGTTAGTCCGATTATTTACGGATTGATTTTTGGTGCTATAGGTATTGGAACTGTTATTGGCTGGATGACGGCAAAGAAAGTGCAAATGACTAAAATGCCTGAACTTGTTTCAATGTTTAATGGTATGGGAGGTGCCTGTGCTGCATTAATTTCCATTATTGAGTACAATCACATGCAACATGGTAATGTGGCTAGCACTTCTGTTGGGGAGCTAACAGCAATTATGGCCGGATTAATCATAGGTACTGTATCCTTTTCGGGAAGTATTATTGCATACTTAAAGTTGAACGGCACTATGGCAAAACCTGTGCGATTGCCAAAGTATAATATCATTAATACTATTATAATGATTGCTGTGCTTGCCTTTGGCGCGTATATGGTAATAACAGGTGGAAACATGATGTTGTTGTATTTATTATTTGCAGCAGCAATTATTTATGGTGTCTTATTTACCATTCCAATTGGTGGTGCCGATATGCCTGTTGTTATTTCTTTACTGAACTCATTTACCGGATTGGCTGCGGCTTTTGGAGGTTTTCTTTACGATAACAAAGTAATGCTTACAGGAGGTATTTTGGTTGGTTCTGCTGGTACATTACTTACATTAATTATGTGTAAAGCTATGAATAGACCTTTAAGCAACGTTATTTTTGGTGCATTTGGAGGTGGCGCAGGTACAGCTGATGCAGGAGCTGAAACTAATGGTTCAATCAAGGATATTGGTGTAAGTGATTTAGCTATTTTAATGAACTATAGTAAAAAAGTAGTTATTGTGCCAGGTTATGGATTGGCTGTAGCACAAGCACAACATGTTATTCATGAATTAGAACTTTTATTAGAAGAGCGTGGCGTTGAAGTAAAGTATGCGATACATCCTGTTGCTGGTCGTATGCCAGGTCACATGAATGTGCTCTTAGCAGAAAGTAATGTATCTTACGATAAGATGGTGGAGATGGATGAAATTAATCCGGAGTTTGATCAAACGGATGTCGTGTTGGTGGTTGGAGCAAATGATGTTGTAAATCCTGCGGCCAAGTCAGATCCATCATCTCCAATTTACGGAATGCCAATTTTAGAGGTTGATAGAGCCAAAAATATTATAGTAAATAAACGCAGTATGAGTGCTGGATATGCCGGTATTGATAACTTACTATTTTACGATCCTAAATGCAGTATGTTCTTTGGTGATGCTAAAAAAGCCCTCACATCGCTTGTTGCAGAAATAAAAACTTTATAATTTATATGCAGTGTTTCAATTAAACGCACTGTAATTTTAATATCCAAAAAGTATGACCAACAGCGAGATTGCCGATAGTTTAAAATTGACGGCTAACCTTTTAGAGTTGTTGGAAGACAATCCATTTAAGATTAAATCATTACTAAATGCGTCATTTAAAATTGACAAGTTAGAAGTTGATTTGGATGCTTTGTCGCAGCAAGAAATTGAAAAATTAGAAGGTATAGGCAAAAGCACCGCAACTAAAATTAATGAACTAAACCAAACAGGTACTACTAGCGAGCTACAAGAGCTATTTTTGAAAGTGCCTATTGGTGTAATTCAAATGATGGATGTAAAAGGTATTGGTCCCAAAAAAGTAGCCTTGTTGTGGAAGAATTTAGCCATCGAAAGTCCAGGCGAATTGTTGTATGCGTGTAATGAAAACCGTTTAGTTGAGTTAAAAGGATTTGGTGAAAAAACACAAAGTGCTATCAAGAAATCAATTGAATTTACCTTGTCTAATCAGGGTAAATATTTATTTGCAGAAATTGAAGACGAGGCAAAAAGTATCTTAATGCAATTGCAACATAAATATCCTTTGGAGCAATTCAGTTATGTGGGTTCATTTATTAGAAAGTGTGAAATTATTGAACGCCTCGAGATACTAACTACTAAAACAGATTTGTCATTAACAGAAATTGAATTCAATATACCCATTGCCATTGACGTTAAATTAGCAACGCCTCAAAACTTTGGCACCGAGTTGTTTAAATTAAGCGCTTCTGACGAGTTTTTAAATGCATTTGATGATCATGTTGGTGCAATAGGTCAAAGTGCTTTAGAGGAAGATATATTTACTAATAACAAGCTCCCCTACATTATGCCATCCTTGCGTGAAAGTGCCAATGTAATAACTATGGCAAAAAACGGAAGTTTGAATGACATTGTTCAATTGAAAGACATCACAGGTGTTTTTCATGTGCACACCAAGTATAGTGATGGCGGAAGCTCTATGAAAGATATGGCAGCTGCAGTGCAAGCAAAAGGCATGCACTATATTGGCATTACCGATCACAGTCGTTCGGCATTTTACGCCAATGGTTTAACTGCAGAGCGCGTGTTGCAGCAGCATCAGGAGATTGATGCTTTGAACAAATCTTTTGCTCCCTTTAAAATCTTTAAAGGCATTGAAAGTGATATTTTAAATGATGGAAGTTTAGATTACGAAGATGATATTTTAAAGCAATTTGATTTTGTAATTGCCTCGGTACACAGTGTGTTAAAGATGGATATAGAAAGGGCCACTGGCAGATTAATAAAGGCCATCGAAAATCCATACACAACCATGTTGGGACACATGACAGGAAGATTGTTATTGTCTAGAGAAGGATATCCATTGCACATGCAAAAAATTATAGATGCTTGTGCTGCCAACAAGGTAATTATTGAATTAAATGCCAATCCTTATCGTTTAGATATTGATTGGAGATTTATTAGTGCTTGTATTGAAAAGGGGGTTCAAATTTCTATCAATCCTGATGCACACAGTATTAAAGGTTTAGATGATGTGCAGTATGGAATTTATGTAGCTCAAAAAGGATTATTGACAAAGGAAATGTGCTTTAATGCGCATAGTTTAAATGATATTGAACAGGTTTTTAAAAGTTAATAATACCATTACTGCAACCAATTGCATTTATTTTTAACAGTAAAAGCGAAGCTGTGCTTCGTTTTGTTTTAATTTAGCAAGTTATACTTGCGTGGATATGGTTTGAAAGCTATTTTTGAAAATCTTATACTGAATTTTTGTCTCAAAATTATTATTGTAATTGCTTTTGAATTGACCTGGTAGTAACTTTTAACTTCCACTTCATGATGCCGAGCGCAGCGCTGACAATTAAAAAACACGAAGTGCACCTTCGTGTTTACGATGTCTAAAATCTTGCGCAGATAAAGTATGGCATTTAATACAACAAAAAGGGCGTAAATTAATACGCCCTTTTTAATAATTAAAAATTAGGTTGAACTAGTAAACTAAAATCTTATGTGTGCCAATTATTTCTCCTGAAAAAGTTTTTAATTGTATAAAATAAGTGCCTTTTGCACCCCAATCATTTGTATTTAATATCACTCGTTTTTGTTTTGAAGTATTATTAAATACTGACTGACCCAACACATTCATTACCTGCATTGAAAAACCAATTACAGTTTCTGATTGAGTAAGCTCAATAATTAAAATATCGTTTGTTGGGTTAGGATAGATATTAAAACTAGAGTTTGAAAAATCATTTGATAGCCCTACTGTATTTGTTACCGTAAGTATGCCAACAGCTGAACTATCACTGCATAAACCATCGTTAATCACACAGCGAAACTCTTGATTATCGTTGAGCATAGTAACATTAGTAACCTGCAACGTATCATCTGTTGCTCCAATATATTGACCACCGTTACTTATATTTTGGAAACCGCCTCCTTGATTGGTTTGCCATTGATAAGAAACTGAACCTGCCTGCGAAATAAAACTTACTGTAGTATTCATTGGAACGGTCTGACTTAAGGGCTGAGCAGTAAATATAGGTGCACTATTCACTTGTATTATCATTGCCGTTGAAGTAGCCGAACAGTTATTAGCGTTGGTTACAGTTACTGTATAATTACCACTATTGTTTACAGTAATACTTTGGCTTGTTGCACCATTCGACCAAACATTGCCGCTCGCAGCAGATGATGTCAATTGCACCGAACCACCCTGGCAGAATGTAGTTGATCCATTGCTTGAAATATTTGGTGTAGCTGGCAATGCATTTGCTGTAACATTGGTTGCCGTTGAAGTAGCCGAACAGTTATTAGCGTTGGTTACCGTAACTGTATAATTACCACTATTGTTTACAGTAATACTTTGGCTCGTGGCACCATTCGACCATACATTACCAGTTGCAGCAGATGAAGTTAATTGCACTGAACCACCTACACAGAAGGTTGTTGATCCATTGCTTGAAATATTTGGTGTAGCTGGCAATGCATTTGCTGTAACATTGGTTGCCGTTGAAGTAGCCGAACAGTTATTAGCGTTGGTTACAGTTACTGTATAATTACCACTATTGTTTACAGTAATACTTTGGCTTGTTGCACCATTCGACCATACATTGCCGTTTGCAGCAGATGATGTCAATTGCACAGAACTACCCTGACAGAATGTAGTTGATCCATTGCTTGAAATAGTTGGTGTAGCTGGCACCGCATTAACTGTTAATGCAATGGTGTTTGAATTTATCGAGCCGCAATTATTTGAATTGGTAACAAAATAATTACCACCTGCGCTGGCTGTAATTGTTGGTGTAGTTGCTCCAGTACTCCACGTACCGCCAATATTACCCGACAGGGTAACATTACTGCCGGCACAAAATGTAGTAGGACCACCTGCCGAAATATTTGATGCAATTGGCGCTGAGTTAACTGTTACATTAATGGTATTTGAATTTACACTGCCGCAGGAGTTGCTATTTGTTACAAAATAACTTCCTGATGTTGAAACGACAATTGACGAAGCGGTAGCACCATTGCTCCATGTACCTCCATTATTATTTCCCGATAGAGTAACAGTAGAACCTGTACAAAATATAGTGGCACCTGCGGCACTTATTGTTGAAGCCACAGGCAATGGATTTACCGTAACTGGAATTGAAGAGGAAGTAGTTGAGCAATTGTTGGCATTGGTTACGGTAACTGTATAATTACCACTACTGTTTACATTGATACTTTGGCTTGTGGCACCATTCGACCATACATTGCCAGTTGCAGCAGATGAAGTTAATTGTACTGAACCGCCTGCACAGAAAGAAGTTGAGCCATTACTTGAAATAATTGGTGTAGCAGGCAATGCATTTACGGTAACCGAAGTTGCGGTTGATGTTGCCGAGCAATTGTTGGCATTGGTTACCACAAGGGTATAAGAACCAGTGGTATTAGCTGTGTAGCTTGCATTAGTAGCGCCTGCTATGTTATTGCCATTATTTCGCCATTGATAAGTTAAACCATTTCCAGTATTTCCATTTAAAATAACGTTTGAACCTTGACAAAATGTTGTGCTGCCCGAAGCGCTCACGGAGACATTTGGAGCTGAATTAATGTTTATTAACTGATTGCCAGTATAGGTGCCTGCAGGATTTGTAACAGATAAATTACCGAACAAGGTAATTGGTGATATAATGGTTATTACTGTTGAGGAAACGACTGTGTATAAAACATCGATTGTTCCAATCTTTACTGAACTAATATTTACAAAACCTGTTCCTATTATTGTTATTGGTTGATTTACACACCCTGATAAAGTTTGAATATTTGATACGGTTGGAACTCCTCCATTATAAAAAATATCTTTTGTAGCAAAAAAAGGCTGATACCTGCTTTGAATTACCTTAAACCGTCCACCCATATATACCTTGTCATTAGAAACATAGATAGACCTAACAATGTCATCCGGTTGAGGTATCCAAGCTCCAATGCTGTTCGACAATGTTTTAATTGCCGCAGCATTATCGATGGTTTGACCACTATTTGCATAATTAAATCCGCCACCAGAATATAGTGAGGAATCAACCGATGCAATAGCATTAACAACGGATGGGTTTAAAAGATTTGTATTAAAGGAAGTTAAGCTATTTGATGCTAAATTATATTCTGCAAGACTGTTAATAGTTGTTGTTCCAATAGTTGTAAAAGTACCTCCGAGATACAATTTATTTCCTTTAACTGAAAGCGCATTAACTGAGTTATTAGCATTAGGATCTATAGCAAGTAAACTGCTATTTGAAATACGATAGGCTGCTACTCTGTTTCTAGTTTGCCCACCTATGGTGGTAAATTCCCCGCCAATAAACAAGGTATCCCCACTTGTAACAAGTGCATTAATATTATTGTTTGCATTTGGATTAAAAGCAGAAGCACCGCCTGTTAATGTTGACAATAAAGCAATTTTTGCCCGTGCACCTCCACCTATATTGTTAAATGCACCTCCAACAAACAAATTAGTTCCCGAAAGTGCCAACGCATTTACACTTAAGTCCGCGTTGGGATTCCAACCTGTAGCAACACCAGTTGTTCCGTTTACTTGTGCGATTCTGTTTTTATTGACAGAGCCATTTACTGTAGTAAAGTCGCCACCTAAATATAAAAAGGTTCCATCCGATAATACGGATCGAACTATATTGTTGGTATTTGCATCAAAGGATAATAATGAACCAGTTGTGGCATCTACTGCAG
Organism: uncultured Bacteroidota bacterium; assembly: GCA_903831265.1. Taxonomy (GTDB): domain Bacteria; phylum Bacteroidota; class Bacteroidia; order UBA4408; family UBA4408; genus CAIKXD01. The sequence continues at coordinate 4,420 of CAIKXD010000188.1, read as the reverse complement.
CCACATTGTTTCGAGTATTGGCGCCTACAATACAAAAAGTGCCGCCTGCATAAATATGCGTGGTGTTAGTTCCCAGGGTTAAAACATTATAATTCGTCCCTTTAATTCCTGCTACATTTGGGTTCCAGGCATTTGCTATACCCGTGCTAAGATTCAGAGAAGCCAATCGGCTGCGAGAAGCACCACCTATATTTGAAAAACTGCCACCGGCAATTAAATTGCCATTAAGCAATGCCAATGAATATACTGTACTATCTGCATTAGAATTAAAACTGTTAGCTAACATATTTAAATAATTTAATCCGGCAACATAATTTCTTGCAGCTCCTCCAATGACGGTAAACTTACCGGCAGCATACAATACGTTATTGTTGAATGCAAACTCATGTATGCGGTTATTCGCACCAAAGTCATAAGGATCAATGGTAAAACCGGGCAAAGTATATCCAGCACCTCTGCCTTTTGTTGCTCCCGAAATATTTGTAAAATCACCCCCAACGTAAAGTTTATTTCCATTTACCAATAATTTGTGAACCGGTGCATTCGGATTAGGTGCCCAAGTTGTAGCCTGTAAATATGTAGTATCAACAGCTCCTAAATAATTCAGAGCTGAGCCACCTAGAGAGGTAAAATTACCGCCCACTATTATCTTATCAGCATAAAGTTGCATCGATCTGACTGTATTGTTACAGTATGCATTCCAAAATAATGGTGTACCAGATGTTTTATCTATTTTAGCAATGTAATTGTTGGCCAAACCTTTGATGGTCGTAAATTCACCACCTGCATATATATTTGAACCATACATGGCAAGGGTATATACAGCAGCATTAGGCACGGGTTTAAAATTAATATCTACTGAACCATTCGCGTTAATGTGTGCAAGATTTGAAACGCTACTATAATTTCCGACCCTGTTAAAAGTACCACCAATATACCAACCTCCGTTTCCATCAGGCATACTAACATTTACGGTACCATAAACCCTTGGCATGTTTATGTTTGGCATAGCAGTATTTTCACTAATTTCTGCTCCGCTTCCGGTAACAGGTCCAACGGCATTAAAATCGCCACCATAATAAACTGTATTGCCATTTCTATGTATGCTGTATACTTCTCCGTTAGGCCCCACCCAATTATCTTGATTTCCAACACTTGAAACTATAATAGAGGCAGTGTAATCCTGATTGCCGGTAAATGAAGTATTGGTAACCTGACAAGTATATGTGCCCGAACTACATACTGTAATAGTTTGAGTAGTCTCTCCGTTTGACCACAAGTATGTCTCTCCAGTTGCTGCTGCTGTTAATGTTACACATTCTCCATTTTGAAGAATAGTTGAGCCATTGGCAAAAAGTAATGGATTTTCATAAAATAATATTTCTCGGATGTCGCCAGCACCCCATGGTGGGTTATGTGGGGCAGTATTTAACATAAGCAATTTCCAATATCGTGATGCTTTAGCAGTACTAAAAATATGAGATCCACCTCCAAATCCATCACTAGTGACAATTGTCCATGGACCGAAAATACTTGGTGCAGAGTATATCTGAATCGCACCCATACTACCATAATCAAGGATGTCAATTTGAGTTATTAATCTTGGAGTCTCAAGGTCGTATATAATATAGCCATTATCGTAAAACCAAGCCCCAATTGCCCATGTAACACCATCAACTGTTTCTGTCGCTGAACCACCTGTGTTGTATGTGTAGGTGCTATTACTTTGTGTAAAAGAGGTTTTATTTGTAATTAGTGTTTGAGCATTTATTATGGTGTAATAAAAGATTGAAATTAATAAAATCACATTTTTCTTCATATTGTTTAATTTTTATAGATTATTGAATTGATAAATATTCCAGTTTTGCTCTCTGACCATAAGTTCACGCAATGCTATTACTATATTATGTTTAATTAGGCATTGAAGCATTTTTTCACTCAGACCTAATTCTAATTTGCTTTCTAGCTCATTTTTAGAGCCAGTATAAATAAATACAGCATTTTGAAATTTTAGTGATGATAACTTATAAAACAAGAGTTTTTCTAAATCTTTCAAAATACTTAATCTGCTTGCTCCTTCCATCTTTAACTCTGCAACCAATAATTGGTTATCTAAATTATCCTGTCCTCCATGAAAAACTAGGTCCGGAGAAACCCTTTTATTATTAAAGTCTTCTAAACATGGCTTTTCTTCATGAATTTGAGGTTCATGGCTTACTGCTGAGTGGAGAGAAATATCATTCTTTGTAATTTCTTGGTGAATCAGAAAATTAACACCTTCTGATTCTTGAAGCTTTCGGAGTTGATGATATAATTCTGCATTAAAAACACGCTCTGGTCTCTGAAGATAGTTTTCGTTACCATAATGTCGCATACGGTAATAATTTTCTGCAACACCGTTTAAGCCCGCAATCAGAATATGCTCGGCTGCATTTAAATTTTCTTTGATTGTTAACATATTGGTATTTTTTTGAGGTTAGATTTAAATCCTCATTTTGATATATTTAGCTTTTTAAAGATGCTACTATTTTCATCCGAATACTTTAGCAGATAAGAACCTGTGCTTAAATAATTCAGGTCAAAATCCAATTTATTAATGCCATTTCCGCTAAATTTTTTTTCAAGAATTAATCTTCCATCAACAGTATATATTTGAATAGTAAAATCAGCATTGTTTCTGCCTGTTAGTTTTAATTGAAATTCACCCGCATTGGGATTAGGATAAATTAATACATCTCTGCGCTCCTCATTTGCTTCAATTGCATTTAAACTGGAGGATACAGCTCCTAGAAAAATCCTGGCACTGCTACTCTCATTCGCATAAAGTGTTGTAGGGCCTAAAATGATATCGTCTTCAAATGTACCGGCAACAATAATCTTATTGTTTACCAGTGTTTTAACAGTATAACCATCAGCTTCGGTAAAAATATCAGTAGTTCCTGCACCAATGGCAATAACAGGCTCACCTGTGCTTGAATATTTTAGCATAAAGAAATTATGGTTGTAAAATGGAGCGTTCATATGTACACTTTGTAATGTGTTTGCACCTGAATAGAAATACCAATCTATATAACGGCCCGTTACAAAAACTTCATTATTAGTATTTACAGCAACTCCGTAAGCAATTGCTGACTCACCAGCACTTCTTGCCCATAAAATAGAGCCATTTGGTGCAAACTTGATCAAAAACATATCAGCTCCACCATCATCATTAAAAAGTGATATGTTGTCACATGTTAGTGTTGATCCGTTAGGATTGCTGCCTGGAAAATAGCCACACAATAAAATACTTCCATCGGGCCCAATTGCAATAGAATTTCCAAAACCAGGTGCAAAAGTTTTGTTGAATTCAACTATTCCGTCATTATTGCATTTGGTTAAAAAGTTATTACCAGTTAAATATATGGCTCCATCACTATCACACGTAATATTTGTTAGATCGTCAGCTCCAATTGCATTTGCTAGTGAAGATAAGTTTTTTGCCCACAGAATGTTACCATTGGCATTTATTTTACAATAAAAAACATCTTGATCAAAAATGTTTCCTAATGAGCCTAGGGTGCTAAGTGTAGTTGAGCCTACAATGATTGAATTTGTGAATGTTCCTGCCAAAAAAACATTTCCTCCATTATCAGTGCAAGTACTTTTAATTCCCAAAGACCAATGCGGATTGAAACTTATTGGAATTCTCCACAATTCATTTCCACTTTCGTTTAGTTTAAAAAGTGAATCGCTTGTTACTACATATAAATCTCCGAGGTTATTTGATGCTGCAGACCTTATGTTACGAAATTTTTTACACCAAATTTGAGTTCCAGTTTCAGTATATTTGCATAATGATAATGCATCTGGGCAATTTGGATTGAGTTCAACAATGTAAAACTGGTTGGTATTTATTTTATCTGTTACTAGCAGAGGCTTTGTTAATGAATTTCCGGTAGAAATAAATGGCCTAGTTGCCCACTGCCAACTACCATTATTTTGCGCAAAAGCTGAATCAGCAGTGATTAATAACAATTGCGCTAAAATTATTAATAGCCCGAGTATTCGATTTAGTTGTTTCATAGTTTTATTGCCCCTACTCATTTGGCTTTTCAGTTCCGCCCCCTGCATTTTGCCTTACAGGGTAAGGCCGTTTTTTAGCGTGGCTGCTGCTCCACTATAATATTAAAGTAAAATACTTCTTGTTAGCAATTATTATTTTATACTAAAATGAATTATATACCAGACCAAAAGGTGCAAATAGACATATTATTGTAAGAGCAAGTTGTTTTGACTTTTTCCAGAGTGATTTCCTTAATTGTTTCTGTGAAGAATTCACTTAGGTCTGATAAATCATTAAAGAACGCATTTGTAAATTTTCTTTTGAAATGTTTCCACATTTTTTCTGCTGGATTTAGTTCAGGGCTATATGGAGGTA
>CAIKXD010000187.1 GCA_903831265.1 uncultured Bacteroidota bacterium | reverse complement strand
TGTGTGTGTGTGTGGGGGTGTGTGTGTTTGTGTAATTGTTAAAATTAAAAGAACAATATGGAGTGCATTGGATTGCAGATTTAAGGGATCCATGGACTGATATTTATTATTATAAAAAAATGAACCACACTGTTTTGGCTAAAAAAATTGATGCCCGCTATGAAAAAGATGTTTTAGAACAAGCTGATAAAATTGTGGTGGTGAGCGATTTTATTAAAAACATGTTTATACAAAAGTCAAGCAAGATTAACCCTGCAAAGATTTATGTAATACCAAATGGTTATGATGAGGAAGATTTTAAAGATGTAAATCCTATTCTAAATAAAACTACTTTAACCATAGCTTACAATGGCACCTTATCAAATGACTACCCCATTGAGCCCTTTATTGAAGCTTTAAAAAAGGTGATTGATTCAACTACTGACATCGCTGTTAAGCTTCAATTTACAGGTAGTGTAAGCGAAGAAATAATTCAACACATAAAAATGACTATCCCAAATCATTGTATTTTTAATGGACATGTTTCTCATAAAAAATCTGTTGAGATTTTACGCAATAGTGATATCAGTTTATTATTGATTCCAGCTGTTGCTAATAATGAAGGCATACTCACAGGAAAATTATTTGAATATTTAGCAGCTGAAAATCCCATCATTTGTATTGGCCCCAAACAGGGCAATGCCGCAGCCATTATCGAAAAATGCCAAGCGGGACAAACCTTTGAAAAGCAAGATATAGATCAAATCGCGGCCTATTTAGAAAAGCTCGTTGCTCAATTCAAAAGAAGTAAAAATATTAAAATTACCAATCAATTACACGCACAATATAGCAGAAGAAATTTGAGCAAGACGATGGCTGAGCTGCTTTAGTTGATTATAAAAAAAATATTGATTTTTAATCAAACCCTCACCCCTATCACCAATTATTTTATCCACGCCATATTAAAAATAATTTTACTCCTTTTATTCATCCTATCTTAAATATAGAAACTCTGTGCCCAATTTGTAAGGCAAGTGCAGTGCCTCCAACAAGATGATGTTTATGCAATTCGGGTAGCGACATCAAGTGCTGGAGCAGTTTTAATAATTGGGGAGAAACGGCCTCTTTTCTAAGCATTTGAAATCGCTAAAGTTAAGATTAAATAAAGCCTTTGCCAATAAGACAGTATGATTGGGCAAATAAGTTGGTACAGTTTGTATGGTTTTTTTTACATTTTCTTTACCATAATAATTGACTACCGAAATCACTTCATCCAATGAACCTCTATCAAATACACGCTCAATAATCCAATCAGGTGAATCCTCGAAAGAAAGTTCAGCAATATTTACATCCCAAAAAGTTTGTTGAGATAAAGTTGGTAATTGCATCTTGCTAAAATTTGTTTTAAGAAATTTAGTAATTATTTTCAATATAGATACGTTGTTTTAGAATATTACCCTCATGAAGTTTAATTAATGAAATTTAGAACCTCCTAGCACAAACTGCATAGCATTAGGCACTTCCAATGATTTACCAAACTTAGCCTCTATCAATCTTTACCTTGCTCATCAAAGTAAAAAGCAACAATATTTTTTATGTTTAAAATGTGCCATCGCTAACAAAAACATTTACAGAGACGCACTTAAAATAAGCACTCTTTAGATAAAGCAAAACCTAGTAAAACATTCATACAACATCTCTTTTTAGGGTGGCTGGATTTACACAAACACAATACTTAATTTATTGTGCAATGTTTAACTTTAATGCTCCTTACCTATTGTATAAATTAATAACTTAGCGCGTTAAAATTTTGAAATGGGATTGATTGAGGCCAAAAATATTAGTAAACATTACGATGCTGCCAGTAGACTGACGGTTTTAAACAATGTAGATATTACCGTAGAAAAGGGAGAAATGGTTAGTATTACCGGAGCTTCTGGTGCCGGCAAATCTACCCTATTACATATATTAGGAACATTAGAAAAGGCTGATAGTGGCTCGCTATTTATAGATGGTGAGGATATTTTTAAACTTAAAGACAATAGACTGGCGCAATTTAGAAATCTAAAAATTGGGTTCGTGTTCCAGTTTCATCATCTATTGCCCGAATTTACTGCCTTAGAGAATATTTGTATTCCTGCATTCATTGCCAGAAAAACTGAAAAGGAAGCTGAGAAAAGAGCCATGGAATTGTTAGCGCTGTTAGGTTTAGAACATAGGGCAGCACACAAACCAGCTGAGCTATCTGGCGGTGAACAACAAAGAGTGGCCGTAGCACGTGCGCTAATAAACAATCCCTTAGTAGTAATGGCCGATGAGCCTTCGGGAAATTTAGATGCTAAAAATTCTGCCGAACTGCACGCTTTGTTTGTGCATTTGCAAAAAGAACTTGGTCAAACATTTATTATTGTAACACACAACAACGACCTGGCCAAAATGGCCAATAGAAAATTGATTATGAAGGATGGGGTTTTTATTTAACGCCTCTTATCACTAAATGAAATATTATTGATTTATGAAAAAAGTACTTTTAATAGGCGCAGGAAAATCATCGGGTTATTTAATTGATTATTTACTAAAATACGCGGTGTTGGAGCAGTTTGAGCTAACCGTGGCCGATTTAAACATGGAGGCGGCTCTCTTAAAAACTCAAAGTTTGCCTAACAGTAAAGCTATTGTTTTAGATATTAATAATACTGAGCAGAGACTCAAAAATATACAAGCTGCCGATATTGTAATATCGATGCTACCTGCATTTATGCACTTTCCGGTAGCGCAAGATTGTGTAAATTTGAAAAAACATTTGATTACTGCTTCTTATGTTTCGCCCGAAATTATGAGCTTACATGAACAAGCTTTAAAGCATGATGTATTGTTATTGAACGAAATAGGTCTCGATCCCGGTATAGACCATCTCTCAGCCATGAAAGTAATTCATCAAATACAGCAAAATGGTGGAAAGTTAACTTCTTTTAAATCCTTCTGTGGTGGATTAGTAGCGCCAGAAAGCAACAATAATCCTTGGGGTTACAAATTTTCATGGAATCCAAGAAACGTAATTTTAGCAGGCCAAAGCACTGCCCAATTTATGATTGATGGGAAATATAAATATTTACCATACCAGCGCTTGTTTGCCTCTGCTGAAGTAATTGAAGTGGAAGGTTATGGGAAATTTGACGCCTATGCTAATAGGGACAGTTTAAGCTATAGAAAACTATATGGCATCGAAAACATTTCAACCATGGTGCGCGGAACGCTGAGGCAACATTTATATTGCCAAGCCTGGCATGTGTTTGTTATGCTTGGATTAACTGATGATAGCATACAAATTGAAATTCCAAAAGATTACACTTACAGCAATTTTATTGATTCATTTTTGCCAGGATCAGACAATGATTTAGTAAAACGTTTGTGCGACTATACAAACAAATCGGCTCATGATGAGTTGATTAAAATGATTATTTGGACTGGCTTACTTGGTAATGAAAAAGTGGATATAGCCAAAGGTAGTCCGGCCCTAATTTTGCAGAAGCTGTTAGAGAAAAAGTGGCTACTTGAGGCCACAGATAAAGATATGATAGTGATGCAGCATTTGTTTGAATATAATGATAAAGATAATGTTTCAAAAAAAATTACAAGCACTTTGGTGGTAATTGGCGAAGACAGTGAAAAAACTGCGATGGCAAAAACAGTGGGTTTACCGCTAGCCATGGCGGTTAGAAGATTAATTAAAGGTGAAATAAAATTACGTGGCGTTCAAATTCCAGTAATACCCGAAATATATGAACCTATATTACAAGAGTTAGAAGAATACGGTATCGTGTTTGACGAAAAAGTAATTGAGTAATAGCTTAATTTTTAAAACAATTCGGGAGTTGTTTTCACCGATTAAATTGTTTCTATTTCTTTGGTAGGCTTTTGGTTATAGAAAAGAGGGATAAATGAGGTAATAGAATTGAAACTCCAATTTACTTTGTTGCTTAAAATAATAATAGAACTGTGGTCTTTAGGATTACGCATAAAATAAGTGTTGTATCCTTTCCACCAGCCTCCATGATAAAATAAAGGAGTTTTATCTGCTAGGTATTTTATTCTCCATCCATACCCATAATTTCTTGAGCCAATCATATCTTCATTAGCGGGTTGCATTGCTTCTGCTAATGTTGATTCTTTGATAATTTTACCTGAATAAAGTGCCATATCCCATTTATTCAAATCATTTACACAACTAAAAACACCTTTATCGCCTAAAATACCATCCATGTAATCCCATTGTATAGGCTTATTACTTTCGTCATGCCCCGAAGCTACGTATTGCGCGTATTTAGCACTATCTTGATTGCCTATAAATGAATAGTGCATGCCGATAGGCTTAAAAATCCTATCAGTTACATACCTAGCGAATGAAACTTTACTTACCTTTTCAACTATAGCAGCTAAAATACAATAGTTGGTATTGCAATAATTGAATTTTTTATCGGGTGGGAAATATTCTGGCGGTTTGTTTTTGATCATCAAATTAATCATGCCTATATTGGTGAGTGCAACATGTTTATCTTTGTAAAACTCATCACAAAAATACATGTAGTTAGGCAATCCTGAGCGATGTGACAAAAGCAATTTTATGGTAATTCCCTTGTATGGAAAATCTGGAAAAAACTTGGATACTTCATCGCTATAGGATAAAAACCCCTGCTCTTGCAACATCATAATGGAAACAGCTGTAAACTGTTTTGACACTGAAGCAAGTTGAAAAATAGAGTTTTCTGAAAGCGTATCTTTTGTCTTAAAATTAGAGTAACCAAACGCTTTTTTGTAAATTATCTGATCCTTTACTGTTACTAAAACAGTTCCATTAAAATCGTTTTTTTGACTTATGGCTGTAAAAAATGAATCTACAATATTGGTTTTTTCGGAAGGCATAATTTGTTGCGCAACAAAACCATTTTCTTCTTTTATAACAGCTTGCGGTTTTAGTAAAATTCTTCTTCCTTTTTTTTCATTACAAGAAAATAATAATGCCAACATCACCAAGCAAAGTGCCTGATATAAGGTGATGGTTTTATTATTCTTGTTTTTTATCATTATAAAAATGCTTTCATTTTTTGTTCACATTTAATCAATTGCTCTTTTAAATTTTCTACCTCTTTTTTAAGAAGAATATTTTCTATTTGCAGCAGATCAAAAGTATATTCATTAATTTTATTTGTATAGAACGGTTCTTCGGGCAAATTATTGATGGGCACATAATCTTCGTTTCTAAAAAAACTATATAAAGGAATTCTTAGCTCCTTAGAAATAAACTCTAAGGTTCTCAATCCTACTTTTTTATCATCAATAGCCTCATTTAATTGATCGGCATTCATTCCTAGGTGACTTGCCAAGTCATCAAATGAATAATTCATGCTACTTAGTACTTCAATTATTTTTTCTTTATATTCAGTCATAAAGGCTGCTTACGTAAAAATTTATCTTAATTTTTCAACAAGGTATAAATTATGAATTATAAAAACAAATGTGAGCCTATTTTTTTTAAACCTACATTATGCATAAGGGATCGTTGGTCAACAAAATTTTGCAATAATACCAATGTGATTTATAAATTAT
>CAIKXD010000186.1 GCA_903831265.1 uncultured Bacteroidota bacterium | reverse complement strand
GAAGGAGCAGCTATTCAAATTTTACAAGCTCATGGTATTATGCTTGAGGAATTGAGAAAAGCAATAGAAAGTAATCTTAAAAAAGTTACTAAACCGGTAATGAATGTTGGAAATATTCCACTTGTTAAACAAGCCGAAAAGGCTTTAAAGATCACCTATCTTGAAGCCAAAATGTTTAAAAGTGAATTGATTGGAACAGAACATTTATTGTTAAGCATTTTAAAAGTTGATGATAATTTAGCTTCTGCTATTCTCAATCGCTTTAATGTTACCTACGAAAGTGTTAGAAACGAATTAGAAAAAATGAATCTTAACCCTGATGTTCGTAACGAATTGCCTAGTAACGCAGGTGACGATGAGCCCGAAGATGATGGTGGCTCTTTTAGCCAAAGTGCCAAAAAAACAGTTGACCCTAAGTCAAAAACTCCGGTGCTCGACAATTTTGGTAGAGATTTAACTAAAGCTGCCGAAGAAGATAAACTTGATCCAATTGTAGGGCGCGAAAAAGAAATTGAACGCGTTTCCCAAATATTAAGTAGAAGAAAGAAAAATAATCCAATTTTAATTGGAGAGCCTGGCGTCGGTAAATCAGCAATTGCCGAAGGGTTGGCTTTAAGAATTGTTCAAAAAAAGGTATCACGCGTGTTATTTAACAAACGTGTGGTAACTTTAGATTTGGCATCATTAGTGGCTGGTACAAAATACCGTGGACAGTTCGAAGAACGCATGAAAGCTGTGATGAACGAATTGGAAAAATCTCCTGATGTAATTTTATTTATTGATGAAATTCATACCATAATTGGTGCTGGTGGAGCAAGCGGCTCTTTAGATGCAAGTAACATGTTTAAACCTGCCTTAGCAAGAGGCGAAATACAATGCATTGGTGCAACAACATTAGATGAATATCGTCAATATATCGAAAAAGATGGTGCATTAGAAAGACGTTTCCAAAAAGTTATTGTAGAGCCTGCTACAGCTGAGGAGTCTGTTATTATATTGAATAATATCAAATCAAAATACGAAGATCACCACAATGTAATATACACACCCGAGGCCTTACAAGCCTGCGTTACATTAACTCAACGTTATATAAGCGATCGACACTTGCCCGACAAAGCCATTGATGCAATGGATGAAGTAGGAGCGAGGGTGCATATTACAAATATTAATGTGCCTCAAAATGTGCTTGACATTGAAAAGAAAATTGAAGAAATAAAAATAGAAAAAAATCGTGTGGTGCGCAGCCAAAAATACGAAGAGGCTGCCAAATTGCGCGATACTGAAAGACAATTATTAGAAGACTTAGAAAAAGCAAAGAAAATTTGGGAAGAAGAAACTAAAAATAACCGACAGGTAGTTTCTGAAGATAATGTGGCCGAAGTTGTTGCAATGATGACAGGTGTGCCAGTGCAAAGAATTGCTCAAAATGAAGGTGCTCGTTTAATGAAAATGTATGACGAAATTCATGATAAAGTAATTGGACAAAATGATGCAATTAAGAAAATTGTAAAGGCTATACAAAGAAACAGAGCTGGTTTAAAAGATCCAAACAAGCCAATTGGTTCGTTTATATTTCTTGGCCCAACCGGTGTTGGAAAAACACAATTGGCCAAGGTATTATCAAAGTATTTATTCGATAGTGATGATGCTTTGATAAGAATAGATATGAGTGAATACATGGAGAAATTTGCCATCAGCCGATTAATAGGGGCACCTCCAGGATATGTAGGTTATGAAGAAGGAGGTCAGTTAACTGAAAAAGTACGCAGAAAACCATATTCAGTTATATTGTTAGATGAAATAGAAAAAGCGCATCCTGATGTTTTCAACCTCTTACTGCAAGTATTAGATGATGGTCAAATTACCGATAGTTTGGGTAGAAAGATTGATTTTAAAAACTCAATCATCATTATGACCTCAAACATTGGTTCACGTCAGTTAAAAGAGTTTGGGACAGGTGTTGGTTTTAACACCACCGCCAAATCGGCCTCTGTAGAAGTACAATCTAAAAGTGTGATTGAAAATGCATTGAAAAAAGCATTTGCCCCAGAATTTTTAAATAGAATAGATGATGTGGTGATGTTTAATAACTTAAGTCGCGAAGATATCCATCAAATTATTGATATTGAACTAAAGAATTTATACAAGCGTATGGAAGATTTAGGTTACAAGATCAAAATGACTGAAAATGCTAAAGATTATATTGCTGACAAAGGTTTTGACCCTAATTTTGGTGCTCGTCCATTAAAAAGAGCTATTCAAAAATACCTCGAAGATCCTTTAGCAGAAGAAATTATTAAAGCTAAGCTTGGCG
>CAIKXD010000185.1 GCA_903831265.1 uncultured Bacteroidota bacterium | reverse complement strand
TGCCATTCTATTTCGATGCGTGTCGGTAATAAAAATTTGCCCAAAATTATCGCTGCTAATATGTTGCAAGATAGCATTTAAACGCGCTTCATCCAAGTTATCATACACATCATCAAGTAATAAGATGGGTTTCTTTTCTTTAATGGCTGCAATAAAAGCATACTGAGCCAATTTTAGGGCTACTAAAAATGTTTTTTGCTGACCTTGCGAAGCAAATTTCTTTACCGCTGCACCATCAATTTCAAACACTAAATCATCCTTATGAATTCCGGCATTTGTGTATTGCGAGGCCTTATCTTTATCTAAAGATTTAACTAATAAATCTTCCATTTTATATTCATTCAAACCACTACTAAGCAATATGCTTACTTGCTCTTGAGCATCTGTTAGTTTGTGATGTGTGATATTAAAAATTGTATTAAATTTTTCGAAAAATGCAGCTCTTTCCTGATAAATGAAATTACCTGTATAACTGAGTTGTTCATCATAAATTTCGAGGGCAGCAATGTCAAAATAATTTCTTTCGTAAAACGATTTTAACATGGCATTTCTTTGCAATAATACCCTGTTATATTTTAGCAATTGTTCTAAATATTGCTTGTTATATTGCGATATAACGCCATCAATAAATTTTCTGCGCACCTCACTGCCAGCATGTATTAATTCCGCATCTTCGGGGGCAATCATTACTAATGGTAATAATCCAATATGATCGCTTAATCGTTGGTATTCCTTTTTATTTAATTTGAATTGTTTTTTTTCGCCGCGTTTAAGGCCACAATAAATTTCAAGCGGCTCGCCATGCACCTGATAATTACCTTGAATCATAAAGAAAGGCGCTTCTTTTTTTATGTTCTGATTATCGGCAGAATTGTAATAACTTTTGCAAAAAGAAAGATAATAAATAGCATCCAACATATTGGTTTTACCCATACCATTGTTTCCGGTAAAGCAATTAAATTTATGAGAAAATTCGGCCTCGGCCTGCTCATAATTCTTAAAACTTAATAATTGAATTTTATTTAAAATCATTAATGCAATGTTACTAAGAAAAATGACAAATCTTATATCTAAAAAGGTGATATTATAGTTTTAATATACTTTTGTAGGAATCTATAAAAATAAATATGCCTCAATTGATAGGAATTATACCTGCACGCTTTGCCTCAACAAGATTTCCGGGTAAACCCTTAGTTGATATTAAGGGAAAATCGATGATACAAAGGGTGTATGAACAAGTGTTACAGGCCAGATTAAGTGCGGTTTATATAGCTACCGATGATGAAAAAATTTATGAGCATGTTATATCTTTTGGCGGTAATTGTTTAATGACTTCTCCATTGCATCAAAGCGGCACCGATCGTTGTAATGAAGGTGCAGTTCAACTAAAGTTAATGAATGATGATGTAGTAATAAATATACAAGGTGATGAGCCTTTTATACAGGCTGAGCAAATTAATATTTTGTGTAAATGTTTTGATGATGCAAATACACATATAGCAACGCTTATCAAACAAATTTCAACAATAAATGATTTAGAAAGTAACACTATTCCTAAAGTAGTTTTAAATAGAAATAATGATGCAATTTACTTTAGTAGAAGTATAATTCCATATCCCGCAAAGAAAAGCAGTAAGGAGTTAATTGAAGCAGGTATATATTTTAAACACATTGGCATTTACGCCTATCGTGTTAAAACCTTGAAAGAAATTTCGGCCTTAGTACCTTCTATGTTAGAGCAAACTGAATCTTTAGAACAATTAAGATGGATTGAAAATGGTTACACAATTAAAACAGCTATTACTACAGCTGAAACCATTGCAATAGATACGCCTGAAGATTTAGAAAAAGCAATGCATTATTTAGAACTAAAAAACGAATAGCGTTTTATTTTACTACCTGCGTAATTCTTGAAACAGACGCTGCACCAAACCATCCTACAGCTTTTACTTTTGAATCTTTATTTTTGTTTGTAATGTTGGTTGGCACGTTGGTTGGCGGTGTAGCAAATAATCCTTCATTAGTCATTTGTATTTGCGCTAATGTTAAAAAATAATAGGCAGGCAGTCCAATCGACCAACATTCAATTCTTACTATATCATTTAATTTTAATCGTCTGGGTGTTAAGTTAAACACAATGGGTGGTATAAATGCTACACTATCGCTACCAGGGCCAAAAGCAGCATCGTAAGCTAAATTAATTTGACTTGGTTTACTGTATAAAGTATCGTTTTTATAGCTTTTAAACCAATAACAAGTTCCTTCACCTGGTATATCCTTTGTTGGTGTTAATAAACCATCAACATCTCTTGTTAGCATTTGATCAATAGTATAACCTGCTCTCAATGTATCAGGTCCTTGTATAGCTTGTTCCTGAAACAAAAACTTTAAACTATCAATAAGCGGAACAGAATCCATGTATGCTTGTGAAGTAAATTCCTCGCCATTATATTTAATATCTAATTGATAAGCATTTCCGGGGAAACCCATAGGTGGATTTGTAAAACTTAACAGAAAAGGCCCCGAGTAAGTATAATCACCATCATTGTTATCGTCTTTAAAAACAAAGGTACGTTTTAAAATATCAGTTACCGTAACAGTTGCTCCTAATGCAGGTGGAGCAGGTGCATTATTAAAATAAGCGGCCGTTTTTCTTAACTTAATGACTTGATTTTCGACACCTGTTTTTAGCGCCACACTATCATAATAAAAAGTGATAAATGCATCCACTACCAGTTGAGATTCTCCTTCTTGTAATTCAACATCTATGACCTTTTCGCAAGAATAAAAAGCTATCGATAAAATGAATAGTAAAATAGGTAAGTATGAGTTTAATTTTTTCATGATCATTAAAATTTAAAATTGTAAGCAACAGAAGGAATGATATTTCCTACTACTGAAAATTGTATTGCTTGTGTAACTGTTGGATTATTTTCATTGCCCCTAAAGTAAATGCTGAAAGGATTTTTGCGCGCATACACGTTATAAGCAGAGACAACAATATTGTGTTTGTACTTTCCTGACTTTTTATCTTTTAAATGAAATGTGGCGGAAATATCTAATCTGTGGTATACTGGAATTCGTGCATTGTTGCGATAGTTATTTATATTATGCGGAATTACATATGCCTGAAATTCGATACGATTTGTTGGGAAAGTGGTTGGTGTGCCTGTTCCAAAAACGAAAGTACTTCCAAACTCAACCCTTTTATTTAAGGTATACATTCCTACTAAATTTAAATTATGTAATTTATCAAAACGATTTGGATACCATTCACTATTGTTGATGCCATTCACCAATCTTTCTGAACGAGCCAGCGTATAGCTTAACCAACCTGTAAAATCTCCTTTTGCTTTTTTCAAGAATAATTCTAACCCGTAAGCGCGGCCCTTCCCATTCATTAATTCGCCTTCTAGCAGGTTATTTAATAACAAGTTTGCCCCATCAATATAATCAACCTGATTTTGCATTTCTTTATAATAAACCTCTATAGAAGTTTCGTACATATTATCTTCTCTAAAGTTTTTAAAATAACCTAATGCTACCTGATCGGCCAATTGAGGTTTTATATTATTGGTACTAGGCACCCATACATCTAATGGTGTGCTGGCAGCAGTGTTAGAGATAAGGTGTAAATTTTGAGTTGTACGATTGTAACTCGCTTTGATGGATGATTGATCTGTAATATCAAACTTAACACTCAAGCGTGGTTCTAAATTATTATAAGATTTAATTACTTCTAAGTTTGAATAATACTTGGATCCTATAGTATCTCTGCGCACATTTGGAACAGTATCGTTAAAATAGTAAGCTGTGCCTTTTCCTACAAAATTAAAATTTGAGAATCTAACCCCATACTGTACCGAAATTCGGCCATTGATGATTTGTTCGTTTCCGGCATATAGCGCATTTTCTAGGGTAAATTTTGGATCTGAACCCAATTCTCTTTTTTCGCCTTTACTATAAAAAATTAATTTGCCTGGATCAAAGTTATAATAGGTGCTTGTAGCTCCAAAAGTGATGGTATTTTTTGGGTTCAAATAATAAGTAAATTCTGGTTTGATGCTGTAGTTGATGATTCTTGATTTCCAGTTAAAACCATCATAATCATTGCCAACGCCAATTTGATAATCGTAGTTACTATAAATTAAAGAAACATTGCTAAACAATTTGCTATTGTAAACATGGTTCCATCTAAAGCTACCCGTTGAATTACCCCAATTAAAACCGAACTCAGGTTTGCCAATAGCAAAGGCATCTCTGCCAAAGTAACCAGATAAATATATTCTATTTTTATCATTCAAAATATAATTTAATTTCACTGTTAAATCATAAAAATAAGCCTTCGCATCTTTAATATCTTTATTTTTAGAAAATGGAAAAAACACATCAAAATAACTTCTTCTGCCTGCAATTATAAAAGATGATTTATCTTTTACTAAAGGACCTTCAATACTTAATCTGCTGAAAAGCAATCCTAAGCCACCATCTACTTGGTAAGATTTATTGTTACCATCTTTTAAACGCACATCTAATAATGACGACAATCTTCCACCATACTGCGCAGGAATGCCTCCTTTGTATAGCTTTACATCCTTAACTGCATCGGGATTAAACACCGAAAAGAAACCAAATAAATGGGATGAGTTATAAACTGGAGCATCATCTAATAATACTAAATTTTGATCGATACTACCACCACGAACATTAAATCCTGAGGCACCTTCACCAACTGTAGTAACACCGGGCAATAATTGTATTACTTTTACCAAATCTACCTCGCCTAAAAATGCGGGTACTTTTTGTATGGTTTTTATGTCAAGTTTTGCCACACTCATTTGTATATCTTTAACATTGGCATCAGATTTTTCGGAAGTAATCTGTACTTCCTTCAATTGTTCACTTTTGATCTCTAGGTTCACATCCAGAACGATATTTTTGTTTAATTCGAGCACCTTGGTATAACTATTAAAGCCAAGATTACTTACAACGATTGTGTGCTTACCTTCTGGTAAGGTTAATGAATAAAATCCATAAATGTTGGCCCCCACACTTAACTTGGCTTCTTGCGCAAAAATGCTGGCACCAATAATATCTTCGCCAGAAAGGGCATCTTTAACATGTCCACTAATGGTATATTTTTGTTGAGCAAACAAGGCAACACCCATCAATAAAAAACAAATCGTACTCCAAAATAACTTATTCATAGCTAAAAAAAATCAGGGTGCAAAACTATGGAAACTATTTTTAATTAAATAGTTTCCCACTGATAACAAAAGTTAATTTTCTGTTATATTTATGCGATATAAAATGAAGAAATCTGTCATTTTAGGCGCCTAACAAAGAGACTAACAGAAAACATTTTTATTTGTTTTAAACACCTAATATTGATATATTAGCAGTAAAAAAAGCATGAAACATATAGTTGTATTTACAGGCGCTGGAATTAGTGCAGAGAGCGGGATTAAGACTTTTAGAGACAGCGATGGCTTATGGGAAAATTATCGTATTGAGGATGTAGCCACACCACAAGCTTGGCAAAAGGACAGGACACTGGTTTTGGATTTTTACAACCAACGCAGGGCACAATGCATAGGTGCTAAACCTAATGCTGCACACTTTGCCTTAGCTGAACTTGAACAGCATTTTAAAGTAAGCATAATTACACAAAACATTGACAATTTACATGAACGTGCGGGCAGTAAAAATGTAATGCATTTACATGGAGAACTCATGAAAAGTCGTAGTACCATTGACCCTAATTTAATTTA
Organism: uncultured Bacteroidota bacterium; assembly: GCA_903831265.1. Classification (GTDB taxonomy): domain Bacteria; phylum Bacteroidota; class Bacteroidia; order UBA4408; family UBA4408; genus CAIKXD01. The sequence continues at coordinate 4,549 of CAIKXD010000185.1, read as the reverse complement.
TGATATTGATGGACCTGATTTAAATTTAAATGATTGTTGCGAAAAAGGGAGCCAATTGCGGCCGCATATTGTTTGGTTTGGAGAAGCAGTACCTATGATGGAAACAGCATGTAGAATAGCTTCTAAAGCAGATATTTTTGTGGTAATTGGTTCTTCATTAGTGGTATATCCTGCGGCTAGTTTGTTAGAATATGCCACAATTGCATGTTCAAAATATATTATTGATCCTGTGATACCAAATGTTGAGCATATTAATAACATTACACCTATTAAGGCCACTGCTGTGAATGGGATGAAAACCCTTTTGAAGAAATTGGTTGAAGACAATGTGCCAATTTGACAATTAAGCAATGTGACAATTCAATTTGATCCCGAAGCCTCGGAATTTGAAAATTTAATGCTAAAAAAATGCTCTAATCATTTCGCTAGCAAATTAGCTAATGAAAGTTTTCTTTTACCAAATCGGCTACAATTTTTGCGGATAACAAACACAAAGGAATGCCACCACCCGGATGCACACTACCTCCACAAAAATATAGGTTCTTAATATCTTTACTTTGGTTGCGATGTCTTAAAAAAGCAGCCATTTTGTTGTTGCTGGCATTTCCATAAAGTGCTCCTTTAAATGATGATGTTAATTGTTCGATGCCAGGAGGCGTCCAATTTTGCTCGGCAATAATGTGATTTGAAATATCAACTTTTAAAATCTTAGTTAATTTTTTAATTACATTTTCTCTACAAGTGGCTACAATCTGCTCCCAAGCTTGTCCATTATCATGCGGCACGTTAACCATCACAAACCAATTTTCCATGCCTTCGGGTGCATCTGTTTTACATAATTTGGATGTGATATTTACATACACTGTTGGATCATGATAAATTTCTTTTGTTCCTTCAATACCTTCGAATTCTCTTTCATAGTTATCACTAAAAAAGATATTGTGCAAATTAAGTTGTTCGAAAGTAGTATTCATTCCCCAATAAAAGATAAGCGCAGAGCTCGATTTCTCTTGTTTTAAAATTTGTTCAGGATGCCTTTCTTGTGGTAATAACTTTTTGTAGGTATGATATACATCCATATTTGAAACCACAATATCTGCTTTTATTTCAGCTTCATTTGTGATAACAGCAGCTGCTTTTTTATCATTAACCACTATAGCATTAACGCTGGTATTCAATTGAAATTTAACCCCTACTTTTAATGCTAATTTGTATAAACTATCCGTAATTTGATACATGCCTTTTACAGGAAAAAACGCGCCTATACCATGCTCCAAATGTGGAATAATGTGCAGGGTTGCCGGTGCTAAATAAGGATTGCTTCCATTATATGTTGCAAAGCGATTGAAATATTGCACCAATTGAGGATGCTGAATGTGTTTGTGATGATAATTATTCAAGACATCGAATAAACCAAGTTGAGGAATATGAGTTATTGCTGCAAAGGTTTCTTTATTAAAGTAGTTCTTTGCCTTATGAAGTGAGCGCTCCATAAATAATTTACTTAAATATAAATGCATGGTTTTGCTGCGTTGCAGATGTTTAATAAAGGAATTAGCATCAACATTAAACACATCATTAACTTCTTTTGCCAGTTTTATTTGATCATGATAAGCACGAAAAACTTTAGCATCATCATAAAAATAACGACATGATTCTTGCAGTTGAATGTAGGGAAATTCTTTCTTAGCATCGAAACCACATAACTCGAACAAATCGTTAATTAATTGCGGCATAGTAAATAATGAAGGCCCTCTATCAAATCTAAAACCATCGATTTTAAATTCAGACAATTTACCTCCAACAAAGGCGTTTGCTTCAAACACTTCGGTGTTATAGCCGAGCTTTGCCAATCTTATGGCACTTGCCAAACCTGCAATACCACTTCCAATTATTACTGCTTTCAATAGTTTGTTTTTTAAAACTTATATGACACAAAAGTAGGTTTGTTGTTCATATAAATTAAAAATAAAAAAAATGTGATTGATATTGATAAAAATAAGTCAGAATTAATTTCTTAATCTAAAAACTAATGCCCTCAATTATGAAAGTTACCCGGTCAATTTTAGAAGATTGCGTTGACTGACATACCAGATTATACAGATAAATAATTATACAAATTTGAAGTCATAAATATTAGATTTTTTTTAAGGATTGTTGTTAAAAAAGTGAGCGCTTCATATTGTAATTGGTTAAATTAAAAATTAACTTAGTTAACAGAAAAGTTTAGGCGGAAAGATTTCCATCAACACTTTTTTTATTGAACGAAATTCTGTTTATTTGAGCAATTCATTATAATTCAAAACCAAATACTAAACTGCGTTAATGCTTTTTAATTCATTTAATTTTGCCCTATTCTTACCAATAGTATTTATACTATATTGGTTTGTGGCAAATAAAAGTTTAAAAGCACAAAACGTTTTATTGTTGATTGCGAGTTATTTTTTTTATTCTTGTTGGGATTGGCGTTTTGTTTTTTTATTGGCTTTCTCAACAGTACTTGATTTTTATTCGGGCATTAAAATATTTGAGCACAAAACACAAAGTCGAAGAAAATTATGGTTAGTTATCAGTGTTGGTATTAATCTTGGTTTTTTGGGGGTATTTAAATACTATAATTTTTTTGCTGAATCCTTTGCTGATTTTATAGCCAACTTTGGCTTGAAAGTGCATTATAGCTCCTTAAACATAATTTTACCTGTAGGCATTTCATTTTATACATTTCATGGATTGAGCTATGTTTTTGATATTTATTATGAAAGAATTAAGCCCACGTACAACTTTGTAGATTATACCTTATTTGTTTGTTTCTTTCCTTTATTGGTAGCAGGCCCTATCGAGAGAGCCACGCATTTGCTGCCACAGGTAGAAAAAATACGCAAGTTTGATTATACAAAAGCTGTTGATGGTCTTCGACAAATTTTATGGGGATTATTCAAAAAAATAGTAATAGCTGACACCTGTGCAATTCATGCAAATTTAATTTTCGACAACGCAGACATGTATGGAGGAAGCACACTTTTTATTGGCGCCTTAATGTTTACATTTCAAATATATGGCGATTTTTCGGGCTACTCTGATATTGCCTTGGGCACCGCGCGCTTATTTGGATTTGAGCTTTTAAGAAATTTTGCCTTCCCTTATTTTTCAAGAGACATTGCTGAGTTTTGGCGGAGGTGGCACATTTCACTTTCATCTTGGTTTAGAGACTATTTATATTTCCCACTTGGTGGCAGTAAAGGCGGCACTTTAATGAAAGTAAGAAACACATTTGCTATTTTTTTAGTGAGTGGTTTTTGGCATGGAGCCAATTGGACATTTGTTTTTTGGGGTGCTTTAAATGCTATTTATTTTCTTCCATTATTGCTTATGAATTCAAATAGAAACAATCTTGAAATTGTAGCTAAAGGCAATCTATTACCAAGCTTTAAAGAATTTTTTTACATGATCATTACCTTTTTAATGACTGTTTTTGCTTGGATATTTTTTAGGGCTGCTAACCTTACAGAGGCCTTTCATTTTGTACAAACACTTTTTTCGAAATCGTTATTTGAAGCGCCTAACTTTATACCGAAAGTAGCTTTATTACTTATTTCCTTTTTTATGTTTATTGAATGGTTAGGAAGAGAAAATCAGTTTGCGCTGTCAAAATTTGCTTTAACATGGCCACGTGCTTTGCGATGGAGTTTCTATTTTCTGATTATCACTTGCATTTTTATTTTTAATGGCAAAGAACAACAGTTTATCTATTTCCAATTTTAAAAGATGAAACATTTTATAGTTAAAATATTGATTTTTTCTATCGTGTTTTTCGCTTTCGATAAGCTATTTATTTTACTTCGCAATAGAGCGCCTGAACTAGAAGTAGACAAAAGAATGGAGGTATTATTACAAGGCAAAATGGATGCAGATTTGTTGATATTTGGTTCATCGGTTGGCGCTAGAGGTATTATTGCGTCTACCCTTTCAAAAGAATTGAATATTAAGGCCTATAATTTATCCTACCCGGGTTCTAATATTGATTTTCATGAATATTTACTTACACAACTTTTAGAAAATGGAAATAGAAAACCTAAAACTATTTTACTAACCCTTGATGAGCCTTCGGAACTCATACTAAACAGTTCAATTAATTTTAGATTAGAAAGACTTTATCCGCTAATTAAATATCCAAAGGTGCGAGAAGAGTTATTAGTGCGTGAAGAAAAAAGCAAGTTGCTTTCAGATCTGTTTGTGCTATATCAGTTTAATAAAAGTCATTTAGATTTAAGAAAGAAGAATTTTACTGCACATGATAGTATAATGAACTGTGGCTCTATGCCAAGCTATACCACAACAACTAATTTTCCTGCAAAATATGAGCAATTACCTTCTCATTACAACAAGGAAAATGAATCAAAATATTTACTAAATAGGGTTCACTCAAACGTCTTTGATGGTTGATAAATATTGAGAAAGCGAATGAAAATATAAGATTAAATGCAAGACATTTGTGTTGAAAGTCATAAAACCCTTGCAGATGATAGTTTCCAAAAGTCACAATCAGTAC
>CAIKXD010000184.1 GCA_903831265.1 uncultured Bacteroidota bacterium | reverse complement strand
CATCCACCTTTTTTTAACTCTGTTAGTATGCGTATTTATATCAATATGTTAGCGGAAGGTTTTATAAAAAAAGGACATGAAATAGAAATTTGGACTCCAAAGGCTTTGTTTTTTAAATTACCTGTTCCAGCTAGCTTAAAAAAATGGATGGGGTATATCGACCAATTCATCATTTTTCCTCTAGTTGTTAAAAAAAGATTATTTAAATCGAGGAATACAATGTTTGTGTTTGCCGATAATGCATTGGGCCCTTGGGTACCATTAGTCGCAAATAAACCGCATGTAATTCACTGTCATGATTTTATGGCGCAGCGCACTGCTCTTGGGCAAATTAAGGGAAATAGAATAAATTTTACAGGTAAACTCTATCAGAAATTTATTAGAAATGGATTCAAAAAAGGAAAAAATTTTATTTCCGTTTCTTATAAAACACAAACAGATTTGCATGCAATTTTAAATAGGGTTCCACAATATTCTGAAGTTATTTATAATGGGTTGAATCCAATCTTTAAACCTTTATCTACTTTAGAAAGTAGAGAAGCACTTAGTGCAAAATTAAATATTAATTTGGAGGCTGGGTACTTTATGCATCTAGGTGGCAATATGTGGTATAAGAATAGACTAGGGGTTATCCAATTATATGAACATTTGAGATTAATAGGTAAAACCAATTTGCCAATGCTTATGTTAGGTGAACCTAGTAATACAGAGTTATTAGAGGCGGTTAATAATTCAGTTTATAAATCTGATATACACATCGTCACAGGTCTTACTGATAAAGAAATTCAAATGGCATATAGTGGAGCCTCATTGTTTTTGTTCCCATCTTTGGATGAGGGTTTTGGATGGCCCATTGCAGAAGCTTTTGCATGTGGCTGTTTGGTTTTAACGACTTGCGAAAATCCAATGATGGAAGTTGGTGGTGATGCAGCTTTCTATATTAAAAAGAAACCAATTGAAATTGCATCTCAATTGGAATGGCTAAATGAATGTGCAATCAAAATTGAAGCTATCTTAAAATTGACTTATTCAGAAAAAAAAGTAAGAATTAATGCTGGTTTTACACAAATCGAAAAATTCAATCTAAGTGAGATGATTGATAAAATTGAATGCTCATATAATCATATTTTATTAAAGTCTACAATATGAAAATACTTCATGTAATTGCTTCAATGGATCCAGAAGGTGGAGGTGTTAGCCAGGCTTTAAGAAATATTATTCCTGAATTAGATAAGTTAGGTGTAAGTTCAGTTGTAGCTTCTCTAGATCACCCATCAGCAAGTTATTTAGGAAAAGACATATTTCAAATCATTGCCCTTGGCCCGTCTATAACAAGTTGGCGATATAGCTCAAAACTTATTCCTTATTTAAAAAAGAATAGTTCAAATTTTACCCATGTAATTGTACATGGATTATGGCAATTCCACGGCTATGCGGTGTGGCATGTGATTCAAAATAAAATTAGACGAGGGAAATCAACGCCAAAATTCTTTATAATACCACATGGCATGTTGGACCCATATTTTCAAAAAGCACCTGAAAGAAAACTAAAAGCGTTAAGAAATTTATTGATTTGGAATTTATTTGAAGCTAAAATAATCAATCAGGCAAACGGTATTTTATTTACTTGCGAAACAGAATTAAGGTTAGCCAGAGAAACATTTCCAAATTATAAACCAACAAAGGAACTAAATGTAAGCTTTGGGATTCAACCACCACCATTAAAAACAGAAGTATTAGAATCTGCCCTCTTTTCTAGTTTTCCTCAAATTAAATCGAATAATTACATCTTATTTTTAGGTAGAATTGATTCTAAAAAAGGGGTAGATTTGCTCATAAAGGCATATGAAAATGTTTATTGCAACGACTTAAATGATGAACAAATTCCATATCTAGTGATTGCAGGACCAGGAATTGAGACTGAATTTGGTAAGAATTTAAAAAAAGTAGTTGATTCAAATGAGAAACTGAGCAAGCTTGTTATCTTTACCGGTATGCTAAAGGGACATGCTAAATGGGCACTTTTTTATAACTGTGAAGTTTTTGTGCTGCCAAGCCACCAAGAAAATTTTGGAATTGCTGTAGCCGAGGCAATGGCTTGCAATGCGCCGGTTCTCATTTCTAACCAAGTAAATATATGGCGCGAAATTTTTAACAGTGGTGGCGGCCTTATTGCAAATGATAATTTACAAGGTACTATCGAATTGCTCTCAGTTTGGCGAAAGTTATCGGCATCAGAAAAACAAAGCATGGGTCAAAAAGCGAGATTGTGTTTCGAAAACCAATTTTCAATAACACCGGCCACCAAAATATTATTTCAAACTTTATTGATGAACTGAAAAATATGATAAATAGAAAAGATATTTAGCATGAT
>CAIKXD010000183.1 GCA_903831265.1 uncultured Bacteroidota bacterium | reverse complement strand
TGCCGAAATTGGAATTACACACCCCATCATCAGTAAAATTGAAAATGGGAGATATCCGAGTCTTCAACTTAATCTATTACTTAAATTGTGCAATCATTACAACATTGCACTGCAGCAAGTGCTATCGTTGGAGGTGGCTAACATTTTTCAGCTAACTAACAACGGTGAAGGGCATCAAAAGCTAATTGGTCAAGAAATATCCTCGGGTTACGAATTATATATTCACCAATTAATTAATGAAAATAAATTTTTAAAAGACCAGAATTTTCAACTACTTGATAAAATAAGTTTGCCTTCTGAGTCTGTTCATACCAGAAAAACAAAACATAAAGCTTAATTGGGGCACTTTGCTATAAAAAGTTGCATGTGGTTTTAATTATTTGATGCTTTACAAACGCAAAAAAAACAAACGAACTATTGCAAATTATGCCACGTTTTGGAGATAAGCCCAAGAGTTATCTAACTTTGTATTTTCTAACTTATCTACCCAAACATGAAGAGCGATAGGCCATTTTCGATACAAGCGCGTTTAAAAAGTTTTGTTTATGCTTTTGAAGGTGTAATGTTTTTTATAAGATTTGAGGCACAAGCAACGATACATTTGATAGCTATTGTTGTGGTATTAGGAGCAGGCTATTGGTTTAAAATAAGTTCAATGGAATGGATAGCAGTTGTTTTTGCCATAGGCACCGTTGTTGCAGCAGAAATGTTGAATACTGCCATTGAAAAATTAACAGATATGGTTTCGCCCGAATTTAGTTTGAAGGCAAAGGTGGTAAAGGATTTGGCGGCTGGTGCAGTATTGATGGCTAGTTTTGTGGCTGCTGTAGTTGGTTTGATTGTGTTTTTACCCAAATTGATTGAATAATTATTTTATATAGATACGTTTTCTTTATTATTCCGATGAATTACATTGAAAAAGCGAGGCTATTTGCATTGTATAATAAATGCACTAATTTTATCTTAGTGATGGTATTATTTACGATCGGCATTTGCCAATGCGTATTTATTTTTTAGTTGGACTAAAATAAATGCAATTGGTATAAATTGTGTGGCGTGGAATGATGTTGAGGGCACGAGTCTGAAGAATGATGTTGAGGGCACGAGTCTGAAGACTCGCGCCAGATAACGTCTGAAGACTCGCGCCAGATAAAGTGGAATGATGTTGAGGTCAGTCTGAAGACTCGCGCCAGATAACTAAAATAAATGCAATCGGTATAAATTGTGTGGCGTGGAAAGATGTTGAGGGCACGAGTCTGAAGAATGATGTTAAGGGCGTCTGAAGAATGATGTTGAGGGCACGAGTCTGAAGACTCGCGCCAGATAAGCCAGATAATTTTAATGCAATCAATTTAGAAAAGGAACCGTTTTTTATACCATCAATTTATTTGTTTCTTCAATGTAGGTAAGAATTTCTTCTCGGCCTTGTTTTAGTTCTGCTGAGCTTATAAATATTTCTGGTACTTCTTCCCAATCCTTTAAAAGTTCTTTTTTGTAGTGTGCTAAATTTTTTGCTAAAACTACTTTGTTGAGCTTGTCAGTTTTAGTAAATACCATACAAAAAGCCAATTGATTTTGGGCCAGCCATTCCATAAATTCTAAATCAATTTTTTGAGGTTCTAAACGTGAATCTATAAGCACAAAAACGCATAATAAATTGCTGCGTTTTTTTAAATATTCAAGTGTAAATTTACTCCACTTTTCGGCACTGCTTTTTGATGTTTTTGCATAGCCATAGCCAGGTAAATCAACCAAATACCAGGGGTTATTTTTATCATTAATTAAAAAATGATTGATCAATTGTGTTTTGCCTGGCTTTGAGGATGTTTTAGCTAATCCTTGATGATTAACCAACATATTTATTAATGATGATTTTCCAACATTGCTTCGGCCAATAAAAGCATATTCTGCTTTATCATCTTTAGGGCACAATTGATAATTGGTATTACTGGCTAAAAATTGTGCGTTTTTTATTTGCATGATTGCTTTTTGTTATTTGATATAGGAGCTAATATGTCTTTCTTTTTTTGCCTCATAAATATCGCCAATGGTTACTAAAATACCTGTTTCTTCAACTGCTCCAAAACTATTGTTTAGTGCAGTACCAAAGGTTTTCATTGTTGGCGAAAGATTCATGTAAATATTTACTAAAGGTGGAATATTTTCTCCTAAAGCTCTTACATTGGTATTGAGCGCTTTAAAGGCTTCCTTGTAATCAAGTCCTTTAAAAATTGATGAAAGTTTTTCTTCTGAGGTATGCAAAGGCATTGGATTAAAAGGGAGCATCAAGCTTTCTTGATCTGGAAAAAATGTTTTCAAAAAATATAAAATCATATCCCTTGCTTCTTGATTAAAATCGAGATACATAGTTACTTTTCCAAAAAAATAATTGATATCAGGATTGTCAACAATCAAACTTCCAAGTCCATCCCAAATGTTGTCTAGAGCAAACAATCCTTTGCGAGAATCAACTCCAGGTTGAAATTTAGGTTGTACAAAAGACCGGCCAAGTTCAATAGTTTTTGGCATGTATTCTCTAACAAACTTTTCACTAAATTTAAAAAGGCCGGAGGTAGCTAATTTAGCTTCTTGTTTGTTGTAATCAAGTACATCGCCACAGCGAATAAACCTGTATCCGCCAACGATTTCCTCTTCTTCTTTGTTCCAAACAATTAATTGCTTGTAGCAAACAGGATCAGTGTCAAAATGATCAATATCACATGCTTTACCGGTGCCGCCACCTGCAGCTCTAAAGGTTACTTCGCGCAAGCGTCCAATTTCTAACATTGTATTTGGAGCATTGTGATGCGTTATAATATAAATTTCATTACTCCCATTGTTGGTAACTCTAATGAAGCGATCGGCATTTAATTCCTGCTTTAATAATGTTCTATCAATTGGATTTATAATTGGCTGCATTTTGGCTAAGTTAAGCTTATTAATTTATTTTTTGTGATGAGGGCAATTTGTAAACTAATTCTTTAATGTAGTTAGCCCATTGCTCGTCTGTTTTACTTTTGTCAAAGGTGCTGTATTTAATGGGTTCGCCAAAATAAATAGTAATTTTTTTACCACGTTGCTTATACATTTCGTCCATCAAATAAAACATTTCAATGTTGGCTTTAATGCCTAAACGCTTTCTCCATCTAGATAAGTTATAAAAAAAATTACTGTTTATGCCTTCTACATATACAGGAATAATATCACGTTGATATTGTCTTGCTTTTGTAATAAAGCTTTTTTTCCATTCTAAATCTTTGATAATTCCACCTTCTTGTTTGCGAGAAACTAATCCTGCGGGAAAGACCAATGTTAGCTCTTCGGAAGCAAATTGTGCATTGATCATTTTTACACTTTCTGCACCACTTTTGCCATGCTTGTTTACAGGTATAAAAAGTTCTTTTAGGTTTTTAAACGACAATAAAATATCGTTCACAATAAAACGCATATCTTTTCTTTTTTTACCAAGCATGTGCATCATAGCAAGCGCATCTAAACCTCCAAGAGGATGATTAGATGCTAACACAATACCTCCGCTGCTTGGTATATTATCTAAACCTTTTATCTCTATTTGAACACCAAATTCTTGAATTATTTTGTCAATAAAATCAAATCCGAAAAGATGACCATGCAAAGCAATAAAATCATTAATTTGATCTTGATGCAAAACTTTTTTGATATAAGCAATTACAAAACCTGGTAATGCTTTGGCAAGCCGAGGGTTTTTTTCTGCTAGTACTTTTTCTATTTCAATAAACTTTTCCTCTTTTACTTTCTCCACAATTTATCTGTAGCTGTTATAATTTAACTCTAATTTGCTAATACTTTACAAATATAGAAAACTGTTTAAAATTATTGAATTCAAATCATCATATCCCTTTTTTTTATAGGTTTGTATACTATGATTTTAAAGCAAAAAGTATTATTTTTTAATCCACGAAGTGCAAATTTTAAGTATCGTTTGCCTAATTCCTTATTAGCAGTTGCTGCTGCAATTGATAATGAATTTGAATGGGTAATTGTGGATGGAAATAGAGAGGAAAATCCTGAACAAAAAATACTTGACTACTTAAATACTGGAGCGTTTGCCTTTTTTGGTTTAACTGTTATGCCGGGACCACAGCTCAAACAGGCTATTCCAATATCTAAAAAAGCCAAAACACTTTTTCCTGATTTAACCATCATTTGGGGTGGATATTTTGCTAGCAATCAGCCCGAAACAGTTTTGCACAGTGGCTTTGTAGATTTTATTATTAATGGCATGGGCGATGTTGCTTTTCCTCAATTGTTACATTTGATTGTGAAAGAGGGAAAGCATTTTTATGAAAAAATACCTGCGCACCAAGTCCCTCATAATTTAATTTATAAGCAACAGCAAGAGCTGGTTTTTACAGCTAAAGACGGCATTTATAATATTGATGAATTGCCTGATTTTCCTTATGAGAAATTGCATCAACAATATGATATTCCAAAATACCTTGGTAAAACTTATTTAGGCAATAAAACCATAGCTTATCACAGCAGTTTTGGTTGTCCTTTTACTTGTTCTTTTTGTGCAGTGGTACCTATTTATAATGCCCGTTGGAAAGGTAAAAGTGCTGTAAATATTTACAGGGAAATTAAGTTTCTTAAAGAAAATTATGGGGGCGATAGTATTGAATTTCATGACAATAATTTCTTTGTATCTGAAAAAAGGACTGTAGAATTTGCAGAACTAATTATGAATGAAAACATGATTTGGTGGGGTGAAGGGCGCATTGATACGATTGATAAATACTCCGATGCTAGCTTAGAAAAAATGCGAAAAGCAGGATGTAAAATGATATTCTTTGGGGCCGAAACAGGCAATGATGACATGCTCAAACAAATGGATAAAGGCGGAACACAATCGGCAGCACAAATAAAAAAGTTTGCCGCGCGCATGGCCAAATTTGATATTATCCCTGAATATTCTTTTGTATTGGGCACACCTGGCGCCACGCCAGAAATTGTAATGGAACAAATAGACAAAGACATTGCCTTTATACGAGAAATTAAAGAAATTAATCCGGCCACAGAAATCATTATTTATGTATACAGCCCTGTTCCTACAAAGGGTTCAGAATTGTACGATAAAGTATTGGCCACTGGTTTTAGGTTTCCCGAAAAATTAGAAGACTGGATTAATGCCGATTGGGAAAATTTTGATTTGCGTAAAAATCCGCTTACACCATGGCTTACACCACAAATGGTAGATAAAATTAAGAACTTTGAAACAGTGCTCAATGGCTACTATCCAACCGCTACCGATATTAGAATTTCAAAATTTCAAAAAAGCATGATACGTTATACTTCGGCGTTACGTTATCACTCAAAAATATATCATTATCCCTACGAAATAAAAGCGATGCAAAAATTTTGGTTAAAATACAGACAGCCAGAGGTGCAGGGGTTTTAAATTCGCCACTTTTGTGGTTTATTATTTTTCGGCATGTAATCCAATAAACACATCGGCACATTGAAAAAAAAGGCGGGCATTAGCACATTCGCTAATTAGCTAATCATTTCATCAGTTAATCATATTTCCATTACTTTTGTATTTTTATAATAAAAAATGATTCCTAAAGATACGGTTGCAAAAATTCTGGAAACAGCTGAAATAGTTGATGTAATAAGCGATTTTATCTCTCTTAAAAAAAGAGGTGCCAACTACTTAGGGCTCTGTCCTTTTCATAACGAAAAAGGTCCTTCATTTACTGTTTCTCCTGCTAAGGGAATTTACAAGTGTTTTGGCTGTGGAAAGTCTGGAGCACCTGTTAATTTTATTATGGAGCATGAGGGTTTAACTTATCCTGAAGCACTTCGTTTTTTAGCAAAAAAATACAGCATCAAAATTGAAGAAGTTGAGCAAACTGCCGATCAAATAAAAGAGCAAAATGCCAAAGAAAGCATGATGTTACTTTCGGGCTACGCACAGCAAGAATTTACTAAAAACTTATGGGAAAATGAAGAAGGCAAGCGCATTGGTTTAAGTTATTTTAAAGAAAGAGGATTTAGCAATCAAACCATTGAGCGCTTTCAATTGGGCTATAGTTTAGAGAGCAGAAAAGCCTTTTCTGATAAGGCTTTAGCCAATGGTTATTTAATGGAATATTTAACCAAAACAGGTTTAACAATTGAGAATGAAGGTCGTTATTTTGATCGCTTTAGTGGAAGGGTTATTTTCCCAATTCACAATATCAGCGGAAGATCCATTGCATTTGGAGGAAGAATACTAACGAATGATAAAAAACTTGCCAAATATCTTAACTCTCCTGAGAGTGAAATTTATCATAAAAGCAATGTGCTCTATGGTTTGTTTCAAGCCAAGAAAACAATTGTAGAAAAAAACAACTGCTACCTGGTTGAAGGATACACCGATGTGGTAAGTCTTTCGCAAGCAGGAATCGAAAACGTGGTGGCCTCTGCAGGTACTTCATTAACTGTTGAACAAATACGTTTAATTAGAAGGTTTACACCAAACGTTACCATTATGTATGATGGTGATAATGCAGGTATTAAGGCCTCTTTCAGAGGAATTAATTTGATACTTACCGAAGGTCTTAATGTTAAAGTGTTGCTTTTTCCTGATGGAGAAGATCCTGATTCTTTTGCAAAAAAACACACGCAAGAGGAATTGTTGTCCTTTATGGAAAACAACACCACAGACTTTATCAGCTTTAAAACAAAGTTGCTACTGGATGAAACAAAAAATGATCCAATAGGTAAAGCACAATTGATACATGATATTGTTGAAAGCATTGGCTTAATTCCAGATAGCATTGCACGTTCTCTTTATATTAAGGAATGTAGTCGTTTAATGGTGGTTGATGAGCAATTATTAATCAATGAATTAAACAAATCTTTACGCAAGCAAAGAAATAAAGCCAGTGCAGAAGGAGGGGGCAGTGAAGAGTACATGCCAACGCCAATTATACCTCCCGTTGAACAACCCGTATTGGTGGTTAAGAGTGCTGAACTAGATGCAAGCGCTCAGGAAGATGAAGTAATACGTTTGTTAATTCAGTATGGAAATAGCGAAATTGAGCATATTTCAAAACTTGAAACTGGAGAATCAGAAACGAACTTGGTGCATTTGGCCACCTTTATTTGTACACACATTCATGAAAATGAAATGGTTTTTGAAAATGCAAGTTATACATTGATTTATGAAACCTTTATGAATGAAATGGAAAAGGGAAATATACCTGAAATAAATTCATTTTTATCGCACGAAAATGAAGGAGTTAGAAATGCTGTAACCGCGTTACTCAGCGATCCATATCAATTAAGTGATAATTGGAAGGTTAAATACAAAGTAAATGCAAAAGCAAAAGACCATGAATTAAAGTTGTTGGCCGATAAGGTTATTGAAAGGTTAAAACAAAAACATATCTTAAAAATGATTCACAGAGTGCATGAGAGTATAAAGAATTGTAATGATGATGAACAAATGCATTACCTTTTGATGGAATACAAATTGTTGCATGAACTAAAGGAGAATTTGTTTAAAGAAACGGGAACAATTATTACGCATTGATATTTCTATAATTTATGTCATTTATAAAAAAATTACTACTTAGTATTTTTTCAGGAGTATTGTTAAGTATTGCGTGGCCTGTTGATGGTTTTTATGCACTTATATTTATAGCTTGGATTCCATTATTGATGCTTGAGAAAAGCTTAAGTGATAAAGGTAAAACAAGTGTTGCGTTTATAGGCTACAGTTTAATTTCAATGTTGGTTTGGAACGTGCTAACCACATGGTGGATTAAGAATGCCTCCTTTGGTGGAGCTTTAATGGCAATTATTGCCAATAGCGTTTTAATGGCAGTTGTACTCTATTTATTTCATTTTGTAAAAGTGAAAAAAGGAGAAAAAATTGGGTATGTAGCTTTAGTAGCTTTATGGATGTCTTTCGAATATGTTCATTTAAGATGGGATATAACATGGCCTTGGCTCAATTTGGGAAATGTATTTGCAAATCAAATAGAAATTATTCAATGGTATGAATATACAGGCGCATTTGGCGGCACTCTGTGGGTATTGGCAGTTAATATTTTACTATTTCAAGTTTTAATTAAAAAGGCAGAAGGCGTTAACATTAGACCACTTTTAATATGGCTAATAGCAGTAATGGTGCTTCCAATAGCATTATCCTTGATAATTTATTCAACATACAAAGAAAACCTTAATCCCTTAAATGTTGTGGCTGTGCAACCCAATATTGATCCCTATAATGAAAAATTTAGTGGACTTACCTCAGCACAGCAATTGGTAAAGTTATTAGAGATCACCAACGGTAAAATTGACCAAAAAACAGACTTTCTTGTTGCTCCAGAAACGGCCTTAGTAGAATATATTTGGGAAGATAAAATGAACGAATCGGATGATTTAAAAACGCTTGATTCATTGTTGTATAAATTCCCTAATTTAAATATTCTCATAGGCGCTTCAACATTAAAAGCGTTTTTACCAGGCGAAAAAATTTCATCCACAGCCAGAAAATTTGGTCGTACTAATCAGTTTTATGATTCATACAACACCGCATTGCAATTAGATCGCACAGGCAATATTCAAACCTATCATAAATCAAAGTTGGTTCCCGGTGTCGAAAAAATGCCTTGGCCAGCTGTATTTAAGTACATCGAAAAATTTGCTATTGATTTAGGAGGTATTAGCGGAAGTTTAGGTATGCAAGAAGAGCGTGAAGCTTTTTTTACTGCGAATAAAAAATTTGCAGCCGGGCCTATTGTTTGTTACGAATCGGTGTATGGCGAATATGTGAGTGAATATGTGCTAAAAGGAGCTAACTTTTTAGCAATCATTACAAATGATGGATGGTGGGGAGATACGCCAGGTTACAGGCAACATTTAAAATATGCTTCCTTACGTGCCATCGAAACAAGAAGAAGTATTGTACGCTCCGCTAATACAGGTATTACAGCAACAATCAATCAAAGAGGGGAAATTGAAAATAAAACATCTTGGTGGAAGGAAGATGCCATAAAAGCCACCATTAATATAAATAACAAGCTTACTTTTTATACACGCTTTGGCGATTATTTGGGCGTTTTAGCAATTTGTATCACCCTAGTTATTGGCTTAAGTTTAATAATTAAACGTAATATAATTAATCCTTAGATTTTGCTGTAGGCGAATAAAACTCTTTTAAATAAAAAGGTTCAAAATAGGCTAAGTCTTCGAATAATTGCTGTTTATATTTATCATAAGCTAAACCCACCATATTTGCAGCGCTAGGTTGCAGTTCAAAATCAAATTTTGCATGGCGATGATTGCAAATTTCTTGAAACTTTGCCGCTCCATCACCAAAAAATAACACCTCATTTTCTAATAACTTTTCGTTAAATGAACTATCATTTAATATTAAAGCTTCTGTTGGTGAAATTTCCTCTAAATTTTTTTGATATAAAGCGGTATAAACTTCCATTCTTCTGGCATCTAACATAGGGCAAAAATACTTTAATTGGTTATGTTTTAATGATGCTCCAAAGGCCATTGATGTTAGTGTGTTAATTGCCAATAATGGTTTTCCTAATCCAAAGCACAATCCTTTTGCAGTAGCCACACCAATGCGTAAACCCGTGTAGGAGCCTGGCCCTTTACTTACTGCAATAGCATCTAAATTGCTGAATGCTTGATTTGATTTTTGCATCACTTCTTCAATAAAAATAGTAAGATGTTCTGCATGTGTAAATCCCTTGTTTTCTTCCTTTAGCGCAATTAATTTACCTTCATAAGAAAGTGCAACAGAGCAAACAGTGGTGGCTGTTTCAAGATGTAAAATCAAAGACATAGTTATTCTTCTTTATCTGTAAACAAGTCTTCCTTATCCACTTTTTCTATTGGAGTTTTGTTTTTTAATGTTTTGGAAACCACTTTGTAAGGACCTGTAATAATTTCATCATTAAACTTTACTCCACTTTTTATTTCAATAAAATTATTGTCCTGAATACCAGTGGTAACTTGTGTAAGCATAGCTTTTTCGTTTTCCATGATGAATACATATTCAATAACTTTCTCCTCTTTCTTTTTTTCCGTTTCAACTTCTTCAATAGCTTCTCCTTTCTTTTTCTTTTTTTCTTTTACTCCGTATGATGTTGTGTCTTCGCGCGTTGTAACAGATTGCACTGGTACTGAAAGTACACTCATTACTTTATCTGTTTGTATATCAACAGTGGCCGACATCCCTGGTCTAAAAGGAGAATACTGAGGATTATCTTTTGGAATTAAACTTAAATAAGAGTCACGTAAAATTCTTATTTTAACAGTAAAATTAGTAACTTGATCAGCACTTGTACCAACAGTATTTGCTGAGTTAGCAACCTCGGTTACAATACCTTTAAATTTGCGGTCTAAATAAGCATCAACCTCAATGTTTGCAGTGTCGTTCAATTTAATACGTACAATATCGTTTTCATTTACATCAACACTCACTTCCATCTCATTTAAATTGGCAATCGTCATAATTTCGGTACCTGTCATCTGTGCTGTACCAACAACACGTTCACCTTTCTCCACATTAAGTTTCGAAACCTTGCCATCAACAGGAGCGTAAATTGATGTTCTTGATAAATTAGTTTGAGCTTCTTTTAATGTAGCTTCGGCGTTTTTTATGTTAAAGTCAGCTGCGGCAAGCGTTTGTTGTGCAGCCTCAACTTCCGCTTTTGCTGTTTCATACTGTGCTTTCGAGGCCTCAAAATCTTGCTGCGAAAGGGCACCTTGATCAAACAATTTTTTATTTCTGTTAAATAAAGATTCAGTGTTAACTAGTTGCGCTTTTGTTTGTATCAACCTTGCTTTTGTTTGGGCACTGCTTGCTTTAGATGAATTTACTGATGCTTCAACGCGTTCTAAACTTGAAATGTAAATATCTTGTCTGATCCTACAAAGTAAATCTCCCTTTTTTACAACATCGCCTTCTTTTACCATCATTTCGGTAATTTCTCCAGATACATCGGAGCTAATTTTTACTTGCGTTTCAGGCTGTATTTTACCACTTCCAGATACTGTTTCAATGATGGTTCTTTTAATAATAAATTCAGCAGTGACTTTGGTATTCTTGTCGCTTCCAATAACACCTGTTTTTTTGCCAATAACCATCAATAACAACAATGCGGCTAAAATAAAAATTGTGTTTCTTAAAGAAAATAGTTTTTTCATAGTTGTTAATTATACGCAATCATTAAGTTTTTACAAAGGTATGCTAAATTATGATTTGTCGATATTGACATCAAGAATCATTATTGAAAACATTACACAATTATATATGTTATAATACGACATTAATTATTTTATGAAACCACACAAAATCGTTAGAAAAACCATAATTAAAAGGCCTTTAGAAGAAGTTTTTCAATTTTTTAGCAAAGCCGAAAATCTTAATTTACTAACGCCCCCCGAGCTTGAATTTAAAATACTAACACCATTGCCCATTAAAATGAAAGCTGGTGCTTTAATTGATTACAGAATAAAACTGAATGGAATACCATTTAATTGGAAAACTGAAATTTGTGAATGGAAAGAAAATGAATGTTTTGTAGATCAACAAATAAAGGGGCCTTACCGTATTTGGCATCACACACATGCCTTTAGGGCTGTTGATGGTGGCACAGAAATGACTGATGAAGTAAAATACCTTTCGCCAGGTTGGTTTTTAGAACCCATTATTCAAGCGCTCTTTATCAAAAACAAAGTAGAAGGCATTTTTGATTATCGCAATGCCAAACTCAAAGAAATATTTCCTGATTAATATTTTTGCTTTTTGTAGTTTTGCCTTTATAATTACATGAAGCATGCGCAAACTAAGCAATGATGAACTTTTAAGGAAAACGCCAGAAGAGTTTAAGGAAGCCCTCAAAACACCTTTAATTTTGGTGTTAGATAATGTTAGAAGCTTAAATAATGTGGGTTCTGTATTTAGAACTGCTGATAGTTTTTTACTCGAATCTGTCTATTTATGCGGTATCACAGGAACTCCCCCTAATAAAGATATTCAAAAAACAGCCTTAGGTGCAACAGATACAGTGCACTGGAAACATTTTAATAATACTTTAGAAGCTGTGGCTGAATTAAAAAAAATTGGCTTCAAAGTGTATGCTATTGAGCAAGCAGAGCACAGTTTAATGCTGCATAATTTTAAAATGGAAACAAATTTTAAAGTAGCATTTATTTTAGGAAATGAAATTAATGGGGTGGCCCAGGAAGTAATTGATGCTTGTGATGGTGTAATAGAAATTCCACAAACGGGCTTTAAGCATTCTCTTAATATTTCAATTGCAGCTGGTATTGTTAGTTGGGAGGTATACCGACAGTTGCTTTAAAATGCTTTTTATACTTGTTAAAATGAGGTAAAAAATATACCTTCGCGCGTTTGTTAAAATCATTGTAAATATGTCGAACGATAGAATAAATTCTAGTAAAGCACCGGAGCCTGTGGGAGCTTATCCGCATGCACGCAAAGTAGGCAATTTGTTATTTCTTTCAGGTGTTGGACCCAGAGAAAGAGGTACAAAAAAAATACCAGGAGTTGAGCTGGATGAAAATGGCAATATTGTTTCTTACGATATTGAAACCCAATGCAACAGTGTGTTTCAAAATATAAAATATATACTTGAAGATGCTGGAAGTAGTTGGGATAATATTGTGGATGTTCAGGTTTTTTTAACCAACATGAAAGATGATTTTAAAACCTACAACCGCGTGTATGCCGAGTGGTTTAAAGATAATCAGCCTTGCAGGACTACCATTGAAATAAATTGCTTGCCTACGCCAATTGCCATTGAATTAAAGGTGATTGCAACTATCTAATACACCACGGAGATACCAGAGAAACAGAGCAGTGAACAGCAATGGAAAAAGAAAGGCGCGATATTATTACTGGACAAATATTAGATGCAAGCATTGAAGTTCATCGGTATTTAGGCCCAGGACTATTGGAATCAACTTACGAAATTTGTTTGATGAAAGAGTTTCAATTAAGAGGAATAGCAGCAGAAAGGCAAGTAAGATTACCCATAAAATATAAAGAATACGAATTGGATCAAGATTACCGAATAGATATTTTAGTTGAAAAAGAGTATATTTTAGAATTAAAAGCGGTAGAAGTAGTTTTACCAATTCATCAAGCACAAATAATTACCTATTTAAAATTAGCAAACAAAAGAATAGGATTTTTAATCAATTTTAATGAAGTAAAATTAATCAACGGATTCAAAAGAATTATTCAGGGTTAAGCTCTGGTATCTCTGGTATCTCCGTGGTGAAAAAACAACAATATGAGCCAACAATATAAAACCTACCCCAATCTTAACCTTTCGCAAACAGCTAAGGAGGTGCAAAAGAAATGGGACGAAGAAAACACTTTCGAAAAATCAATCACTTCCCGTGAAGGAAAAGCGCCCTTTGTATTTTATGAAGGTCCACCTAGTGCAAACGGTTTGCCTGGTATACACCATGTGATGGCACGATCTATTAAAGATATTTTTTGTAGGTATAAAACACAAAAAGGTTTTCAAGTTAAACGAAAAGCAGGCTGGGATACCCATGGCTTGCCTATTGAATTAAGTGTAGAAAAAACTTTAGGC
Organism: uncultured Bacteroidota bacterium; assembly: GCA_903831265.1. GTDB lineage: Bacteria > Bacteroidota > Bacteroidia > UBA4408 > UBA4408 > CAIKXD01. The sequence goes on along the minus strand of CAIKXD010000183.1, from coordinate 19,926 downwards.
ATTACTAAAGAAGATATCGGTAAAAAAATTACGGTAGAACAATACAACATAGAGTGCCGCAAAGATGTGATGAAATACACCGATGTATGGGCCGATGTTACTGCAAAAATGGGCTATTGGGTAGATATGGAACACCCATATATTACTTACGATAACAAATACATTGAAAGTGTTTGGTGGTTACTCAACAACTTGTACAAAAAGGATATGTTGTACAAAGGTTTTACCATACAACCATACTCTCCTGCAGCTGGCACAGGCTTGTCCTCGCATGAATTAAATCAGCCTGGTTGCTACAGAGATGTTAAGGACAGAACGGCTGTGGCGATGTTTAAGGCACTTAATTCCTCAAACCTTTTAGAATTAAATTCGGATGTTTACTTTCTTGCATGGACCACCACACCTTGGACTTTGCCATCTAACACTGCGTTGGCAGTTGGAAAAAATATTGAGTATGTTTTAGTAGAAACATTTCATCCATTTTTATTTTCTAAAGTGCATGTTATTCTTGCAAAAGAGTTGCTAGGTAAACACTTTCCTGAGAAAAACACTGAGTTGCAATTTGAAGATTATAAAGCTAATGATAAAGCGATTCCTTTCAAGGTCATCAATACCTTTAAAGGCTCCGAGCTTGCGGGCATTCAATATCAACAACTCCTGCCATTTGCACAGCCCATTGATGGCGATGCATTCAAAGTTATTTTAGGTGATTTTGTTACTACCGAAGATGGTACAGGAATTGTGCATATTGCGCCAAGCTTTGGTGCTGACGATTTTCGTGTAGCCAAACAAAATGGCATTGGCTCTTTAACTTTAGTAGATAGAAGAGGAAAATTTTTACCCGAAGTAAAAGACGGTATTTTCCTTTACGGCGAAGAATATGTGAAAGAAGCCTATTTATCGGACGAGGAGAAAGCACACGAGTTTCAATTTCAGAAAAAAATATTAGAAGATAACGGGAAAATTAAGGAGCTAAAAGCCTATTTAAGTGTTGATGAACGCATTGTTCTGAAATTACAAGAAGAAGGCAAACTCTTTAAAAAAGAAAGCTACGAGCATAGCTACCCACACTGCTGGCGTACCGATAAACCTGTGCTGTATTATCCACTAGACTCTTGGTTTATCAAAACAACCGCCTACAAAGAGCGAATGATTGAGCTTAATAAAACCATCAATTGGAAACCTGAATCAACTGGCACAGGCCGCTTTGGTAATTGGTTAGAAAATTTAAATGATTGGAATTTATCGCGCTCGCGTTTTTGGGGAATTCCTATTCCTATATGGACAAGCGAAGATAGAACTGAACAAGTTTGTATTGAATCTGTTGCCCATTTACAAAAAGAAATTGAAAATGCTGTGGCTAAAAAAATGATGGAAAGCAATCCATTAGCTGCTTTCAAAGAAGGAGATTTTAATGAAGCTAACTACAATACTTTTGATTTGCATAAGCCTTATGCCGATAATATTGTGCTCGAACGCAATGGTAAAAAGCTTTTCCGTGAACCTGATTTAATTGATGTTTGGTTTGATAGTGGTGCCATGCCTTATGCACAATTGCATTATCCTTTCGAAAACAAGGAATTAATTGACCACAAAAAATATTACCCAGCCGATTTTATTGCCGAAGGTGTTGATCAAACTAGAGGTTGGTTCTTTACCCTGCACGCTATTGGCACCATGTGTTTCGACTCTGTTGCCTTTAAAAATGTAGTAAGTAATGGACTTGTTTTGGATAAAAACGGTCAAAAAATGAGCAAACGTTTGGGCAATGCGGTTGATCCTTTTACAACTATTGAAAAATATGGACCTGATGCCACGCGTTGGTACATGATTACAAATGCCGCACCTTGGGACAATCTAAAATTTGATATTGAAGGCATCACAGAAGTGCAACGTAAGTTTTTTGGCACCTTGCACAATACCTATTCATTTTTTGCGCTTTACGCCAATGTAGATGGTTTTGGTTATGCTGAAGCTGAAATTCCTTTAACAGAAAGGACTGAAATTGACCGTTGGATTATTTCAGAACTAAATACTTTAATAAAAAATGTGGATGCCGCTTATGCTGATTATGAGCCGCACCGTGCCGGACGTTTAATAGAAAGTTTTGTTGATGAGCATTTAAGTAATTGGTATGTGCGCTTGTGCAGAAGACGTTTTTGGAAAGGAGAGTACTCTCACGACAAAATCGCAGCCTATCAAACACTATACAAATGCTTAGAAGTAATAGCCCAATTGTCGGCCCCAATTGCACCATTTTTTATGGATAGATTGTTCTGCGATTTAAATACAATCACAAAAATAAATAAGGCAGAATCAATTCATTTAAGCGATTTTCCGCTTGTAAATGAATCTCAAATCGATACTGCTTTGGAAGAAAGAATGGAGCTGGCCCAAAAGATTTCATCAATGGTGCTTTCTATTCGTAAAAAAGAAAATATTAGAGTACGTCAACCTTTGGCAAAAATTCAAATTCCTGTATTGGATGAAGTATACAAAACCAAAATAGAGGCTGTTAAAGATTTAATATTATCTGAGGTAAATGTAAAATCATTGGATTTGGTGGATGAATCGCAAACCCAAATTGTGAAACAACTAAAACTTAATTTTAAAACACTAGGCAAAAAGTGTGGTAAACACATGAAGGCGGTTCAAGCTTATGCCTCAAATAACGATTTGGCAATTATTGCTGGTATAGAAAAAGAGGCGAAGTACGAAATTGTAATTGATGGGGATGTTATTCTACTTGGAATTGAAGATGCTGAAATTATTCCAGTAGATATTCCTGGGTGGAAAGTAGCTAACGCAGGGCAATTAACCGTAGCGCTCGATATTATGATAACTGAGGAATTGAGAGAAGAGGGTTTAGCTAGAGAATTAGTGAATAGAATTCAAAACCTAAGAAAAGAGCGTAATTTTGAGCTCACCGACCGCATTGTATTGAAAATCAAAGAACAAAAGGAAATAAAATCGGCTGTGAATCATAATTTGGAATATATTTGCACCGAAATTTTAGCAGATAAAATCGAATTTGTTTCTCAAACCCTTGATGAAACAGCTGTTTTGCTAGAATTGGATGAAAATCTGAGCAGTACTGTTCAGGTAACTAAAGTTTAATATTAAAATTGCACGATTATGGCAAAGAAAGTACAAAAGTCAAAAGCAGTAGCAAAGAAAGTTGCTAAGCCTGTTGCATCCAAAGTAGCAAAACCTGTTGCTAAAAAAGCAGTTAAGGCAGTTGCTAAAAAGGTAGCAAAACCTATTGCAAAAAAAGCAGCAAAACCCCTTGCTAAAAAGGTAGTAAAACCTGCTGCTAAAAAAGCAGTTAAGGTAGTTGCCAAAAAAGTAGCTAAGCCTGTTGCTAAAAAGGCAGTTAAAGCAGTTAAAAAAGTTTCTAAACCTTTAGCTAAAAAAGTAGCGCCTAAAAAAACTGTTAAACCAGTGGCTAAAAAGCTAGTTAAAGTTGCACTATCAAAGGGCAAGGCAAAAATAGAAACTAAAAAAGTTGTAAAGACTGCACCTAAGAAAGTAGCAAAAGTAGTGGAAAAAAAGACTGCCAAAGCAGTTCAAAAAGTTGCAGTTAAGCCTTTAGCTAAAAAAGTTGTTGAAGTAGATGAAATCAAAAAAGATAAGCCAGCAAGAAGAAGAGGTAAAAAATTACCACCGCCTCCTCCAATGATTCCGAAGCCAATCCCTGTAAAACCAAAAACAGTAGCTGAGTTAATTGAAGCAAACAAAATACCTGTAGATAAGAAATTTCCTGCATCTAAAAGAGAACTTAAAACAGTGGCAAGACCTTCTTACGATAACACTTCTCTATATGGAAACGATAAGCCTGTAAAGGCACCAATTATTGGGAAAACAAAATTTAATGATTCAGAATTAACTGAATTTAAAAATTTAATTAATAATAAATTGTCTGAAGCAATTAAAGATTATGAGTTATTAAAAGACACCTTATCACACAGAGACAACAATGGTACTGATGATACTTCACCAACATTTAAACTATTGGAGGATGGCTCAGAGGTAATGTCAAAAGAAGAAACTACACAATTGGCAATTCGTCAAGAAAAGTTTATTCAAAACCTTAAAAACGCTCTAATACGCATAGAAAACAAAACTTATGGTGTTTGTCGTGCTACTGGCAACATGATTTCCAAAGATCGCTTGAAAAGTGTGCCACATGCAACTTTAAGTATTGAAGCAAAAAGAGAACAAAACTAATTTTATAATTTTACCTATTAAAAAGGCATTACTACTCCGGTGGTTGTGCCTTTTAATTTAAATTCTATTTGTGAAAAAGCCCTTATTACTCGTTATTATTCTTCTTTTTATTGATCAAGCCATTAAGCTTTGGATTAAAAGCAATATGTATTTAGGTCAAGAAATTGTTTTATTTCCCAATTGGGGCATCATACATTTTACCGAAAATAACGGGATGGCATTTGGTATGGAACTCGAAGGAAGTTATGGTAAACTATTACTTAGTTCTTTTAGAGTATTAGCTATAGCGGGCTTGGGATATTATTTATATTGGCTTGTTAAGAACAAAGAAAATAGAGGTTATATTTATTGTATCGCCCTTGTATTTGCAGGTGCTTTGGGTAATTTGTTAGACAGTGCTTTTTATGGCGTTATTTTTAATGAAAGCTATAATCAGGTTGCTACAATGTTTCCTAAGGAGGGTGGATATGCTCCGTTCTTATTTGGGAGGGTGGTAGATATGTTTTATTTTCCTATGCTGCATGGTCATTTCCCATCGTGGTTTCCATTTTGGGCTGGCGAAGATTTCATTTTTTTTAGACCTGTTTTCAATTTCGCTGACTTTTCAATTTCTATGGGTGTAGGATTGATTATTTTGAACCAAAAGAAATACTTTGCCGAAACAACTAATGATGAATCTGAAAAGAAGGTAATGTCGGCTGATTCAGCCATAGATAATGAAATAAAACCAGATCCTGATAGTGCAACAGGCCAAGAAGATTAAAATACTTTTATTTGCTTCTCTATTTCTTTTTGCTGCATGCCATAATATTGGTAATAACAGCGCAAAAAGCAATGTTTTGGATTTTAAATGGATTGTTGGTGAATGGATCAATAACGAAGATACTGCAGCCTTGTTTTTTGAAAATTGGACTAAAAATAATGCAGGAGATTTAAGCGGCAAAAGTTATGTTTTAGCTAACCGTGATACAGTATTTTTTGAATCTATAATGCTCCGTAATTTAGATTCTGGAACCTATTATAGCGTTAATGTGCGTAATCAAAACCTAAATGATATTGTAGATTTTAAATTAGTTTCAAGCGCAAATCATACGTTCACATTCGAAAATAAAAAACACGATTTTCCTCAAAGTATCACTTATCAATACAAAGCACCCGATACACTTATTGCATGGATAGAAGGATTTATAAAAGGGGAGCAAAAAAAGGAAACATTTTTAATGTGGCGAAATCACTAAATGTATCAATTTAAGCGAGCGTGCGCGCTTATTTTATTACTCCCAACTCTTTTCCAACTTTTTCAAAAGCCGCCAATGCTTTATCTAAATGCTCCTGCGTATGCGCTGCAGAAAGCTGCACTCTAATTCTTGCCTGCCCTTTAGGCACCACCGGAAAAAAGAATCCAATTACATAAATGCCCTCATCTAACAGCATGGCAGCAAATGTTTGCGCTAATTTGGCATCATATAACATTACAGGAACTATAGCAGAATCGCCATTTTTAAACTCAAGGCCAACTTTTTTAAGCCCTTCCTTAAAGTAGCTCACATTCCATTCTAAAGTATCACGCAAACGGGTATCAGTAGCTAAAATATCTAACACAGCAATTGATGCACCTACAATGCTAGGTGCTAGAGAATTACTAAACAAGTAAGGACGGGAGCGCTGACGCAACATTTCAATCACTTCTTTCTTGCCTGCTGTAAAGCCACCCATAGCACCACCTAAGGCCTTACCTAAAGTTCCAGTAACAATATCAACGCGATTCATTACATTTTTAAGTTCTATTGTACCTCTGCCTGTTTTGCCAATAAATCCGCTGGCATGGCATTCATCTACCATTACCATGGCATTGTATTTATCTGCCAAATCACAAATTTTATCCAGAGGAGCCACAAAACCATCCATTGAAAACACGCCATCTGTAACTATCAATCTAAAACGATGTTTTTGTGCTTGCTTTAATTGTTCTTCTAAATCGGCCATATCGCAATTGTTATAACGATATCTTGCTGCCTTGCACAACCTTATACCATCAATAATAGAGGCATGGTTTAAAGCATCAGAAATAATAGCGTCTTCTTCGCCTAATAAAGGTTCAAAAACACCACCATTGGCATCAAAACAAGCAGCATACAAAATACTATCTTCTTGCCCTAAAAATTGAGCTAATTTTTGCTCCAATTCTTTATGAATAGTTTGTGTACCGCATATAAACCGCACGCTGCTCATCCCAAAACCATAGGTATCTAAAGTTTTATGTGCTGCTTCAATCACTTTTGGATGAGATGATAGGCCTAAATAATTATTGGCACAGAAAATAATCACTTCTCTTTCTGAACCATCGGCATTCTTTACATTTACGGTAACGCCTTGCTCTGTACTAATGATTCTTTCTTGTTTAAATAATCCTGATTCATCTATACTGTTTAACTCGGCCTTTAAATATTCTTGAAATTTAGTATCCATAACAATTGCTTTAAATTAACGTGTCAAACCTACATTATTTCCGCCTAAAATAAAAAGGATAGTTTTTATTTTTTACACATATATGGCTTTAGATTGAGGTTTAAACTTATTAAATTATCTTTGCTGAAATTTTAAAAATGAAAGCAAAGAAAGCAATTGAAAGTTTAGCTGTTAGTACAGAAATTGTGTTACCCAATGATACTAATACACTTGGTAATTTAATGGGTGGGCGATTATTGCATTGGATGGATGTAATCAGCGCTATCGCAGCTCATCGTCATTGCAGACGTGTTGTGGTAACAGCCTCAGTAAATAATGTAAGCTTTAATCAACCTATTAAATTAGCAGATGTGGTTACTTTAGAAGCCAAAGTTTCGCGTGCATTTAGCACTTCAATGGAAGTATTTATTGATGTATTTGTAGAAAATCATTCAACGGGTGTTAAAACCAAATGTAATGAGGCCATTTATACTTTTGTAGCAGTTGACCAAATGGGGCATCCTATTGGTGTACCAGAGCTTACGCCAGAATCTGAGGAAGAAAAAGAAAGATTTACAGGTGCACTTAGAAGAAAACAATTAAGTTTAATTTTAGCGGGTAAAATGAAACCAAATGAAGCTACAGAGTTAAGAGCTTTATTTAATTTGTAAATGATGATGAAACTTTGGCAATATTTATTTTTAGGATGTTTTCTTATGTCCATTGCGGCCTGCGATTCTAAAAGGGTTTATGAGCAAAATGTTGATATTCCTGATTATATATGGGATAAAGAAAACCCAATTTACTTTGATGCGCCCATTACAGATACGCTATCATTACATAATGTATATATCAATATTAGAAATGCAAGTGGCTATGGCTTTAGTAATATTTATTTGTTTTTAGACACCAAGTATCCAGATAATAGGATTTCTAGAGATACTATTGAATGTATCCTTGCCGATCCCTCTGGAAAGTGGCTTGGAGATGGCAGTGGTGATATTTGGGATAATCAAATATTATTTAAAAAGAATGTACGTTTTAGGCAAATAGGAACCTACAAATTTAGATTTGAACAAGCGATGCGCATGCCAAAACTACCTATGATTATGGATGTGGGTTTAAGAATTGAAAAGCAGTAGTTATGTTGGTTAAGAGTTATGGAAGTGCCGTTTATGGGGTAAATGCTACCACAATCACAGTTGAGATTGATGTGTCGGCTGGCTTTAAATATTTTCATGTGGGTTTGCCCGATAATGCGGTTAAAGAAAGCCAGCAAAGAGTTACATCTGCTCTGAAGCATGTAGGTTACAAAATGCCTGGTAAGCGCATTGTTATTAACATGGCTCCTGCAGATATCAGAAAAGAAGGATCATCTTACGATTTAACCATTGCAGTGGGAATCTTAGCAGGGTCCGAACAAATTTTTACTGAAAAACTAGCCGATTATATTATTATGGGCGAACTTTCTTTAGATGGCATGGTTCAGCCTATCAAAGGTGCATTGCCCATTGCCATTCAAGCTAAAAAGGAGGGTTTTAAAGGCTTTATTCTGCCTCAGCAAAATGCCAGAGAAGCAGCTATTGTTAGTGATTTAGAAGTTTATGGGGTAAATAATTTAAGTGAGGTAATTGATTTCTTAATTGGAGAAAAAACATTAGAAAGAACAACAGTAAATACTAGAGAAGAGTTTTTTGCCAAACTCAATGAAACCGAATTCGATTTTTGCGATGTTAAAGGACAAGAAAATATAAAACGTGCTTTAGAAATAGCCGCTGCAGGTGGTCATAATGCTATTTTGGTTGGACCTCCGGGTGCTGGTAAAACCATGCTGGCTAAAAGATTGCCCACCATTTTACCTCCATTAACTATTCACGAATCATTAGAAACAACCAAGATACACAGCGTGGCAGGTAAAATGGGTAAGAATAATTCGCTAATTACTGTGCGTCCATTTCGTTCACCTCATCACACTATTAGCGATGTTGCTTTAGTTGGCGGTGGCGGAATTCCGCAGCCTGGTGAAATTTCTTTGGCACACAATGGGGTATTATTTTTAGATGAATTGCCCGAGTTTAAGCGCACTGTTTTAGAAGTAATGCGTCAACCGTTAGAAGAAAAACGCATCATGGTTTCAAGAGCAAAATTCTCTGTTGAATATCCTGCAAGTTTTATGCTCATAGCTGCGATGAATCCGTGTCCCTGTGGATATTATAATCATCCCGAAAAGGAATGTGTATGCGCGCCTGGAGTGGTGCAACGTTATTTAAACAAAATTTCAGGTCCTCTTTTAGATAGAATTGATATTCATGTAGAAGTTACTCCTGTGGCGTTTGGCGAATTAACCAAAGAAAGAATAAGCGAAAAAAGTGCCACGGTGCGAGAAAGAGTGATGAAAGCACGCGAAATGCAGGAAAAGCGTTTTGCAGAAGTTGAAAATGTGCATTGTAATGCGCAAATGACTGCAAAAAAAATACAGGCCATTTGTAAGATTGATGATGCTGGAAGGCAATTGCTTAAAACTGCCATGGAAAGGTTAGGTTTAAGCGCCAGAGCTTATGATAGTATTCTTAAAGTTTCGCGAACTATTGCCGATTTAGATGGAGCTGAAGAAATTCAAAATCAGCATTTAGCGGAGGCAATTCAATACAGAAGTTTGGACAGAGACAGTTGGGCTGGGTAAAATTTTATACCGTTAATCAAAAAATATCAATCTAAAATAAGCGACTGCGATATGGTTAAAACAATAAAAGAAGTGTAATTTAAATTTTCGGACTTATACTTTTTGTCCAATAATTATGATCTCTTCGCTCAAATGTGGCCATATTTTACAAGCCAAATTGTTTTTCCATTCACTAAAATTGTTTCTGTGTTTTAACTCAACAACCTTAAATTTTTCATCTTCAAACATTTTTTTTAATTCATGGGCTCTGTATTCTTTCACATGCATCCAACTATCCCAAATCATATGTTTGCCGGTTGGGTTATAAAATTTATAGTACAAGTCATCCATTTTAGCATTTTTCTTTACTTCTTCGGTAATGGCTCCACCTTTAAATAATTTGATAACTCTATCCAAAGCTCCTCCGTTTACAGTAGATAAATAAAAATACCCACCTGGCTCTAATTTATTATAAACTTGCTCAAATAACTCTTGCGGTGCAAAACGAAAATGAGCAATACAATGAATTAATGAAAAGCAATGCACCTTTTCTGGAATTGCTTGTTTAAAATCCGTATTGAAAAATTCACCTTGATATATTTTTATTCCTTTTTCTTTACTCCATGCCGTCCTTTGGTCAAACTCCCAAGGTGCCTCCAAACCTATCACATTTTTATTTGCATTTTTCAAACGTATGGCAATTTCCCCTCTTCCTGGGCCTAAATCACAATACATTTCTGCGTTTAAGTTAATTAAATCTTGTGCTGAATCGTTATATCTTCTTTCTTCTGAGGCGCGCATAATTTTTTAATGAGTTATTTTCTGCTTTAACCATACTACAAACATATGAAAATATTAATATTGAATGTCAAATTTAATTTAGAAATTGTGTTATTCAATATTGTCTAATAAAGTAGAAGCAATAATTAAATCATGTGGTGTAGTAATCTTTATATTTTCAATATTGCCTTTGGTTAGATAAACCTTATTTCCAGCTGCCTCAAGCACGGTGGCATCATCAGTAAATTCAGCTTTGTATCCTTGATTAAAAGCCATCAAGATGGCAGAACTCGCAAAACATTGTGGTGTTTGAATAATTTTAAAATTGCTTCTATTCACTGCAAAATTATTTTCACCATTAAACTGTCTAATAGATTCGTTCATTGCTACAGCTGGAATGCCGCTCCCACATTGTATTGCAGATTCAAAAGCATCATTAATGGTTTGTTTGCTTACTAATGGTCTTACAGCATCATGAATAGCTACTAAACTATTTTGGTCGACCATATCCAGTCCATTTTTTACTGAATAAAATCTTTCTGTACCACCTTTTACTATTTGGTGTGGCACAATAAAATTATGCACCACACAGAGCTTTTGCCAATATTCAATTTGATGTTCGGGCAACACAACAATTATGTTGATATTACTATCGAAATTGAAAAACCTGTTCATACTATGCATAAGAACAGGTTTTCCTTTAATTTCTAAAAATTGTTTTGGAATATCAGTTCCCATGCGGGTTCCCGAACCTCCAGCAACTATAATGGCATATTTTTTCAATGCAATTTAATTGTTACAAAATCAACATGGCATCACCATAACTTAAGAAACGGTATTTTTCTTTTACCGCTTGCTTATAGGCTTCCATCAATAAATCATAATCAGTAAATGCACTTACCATCATCAATAAAGTAGATTCTGGCATATGAAAATTTGTAATCATACAATTGGCAATACTAAAATCATACGGAGGAAAAATAAATTTATTGGTCCATTGATCGTATGGTTTTAAAGTGTTAGAAGTAGATACGCTGCTTTCAATTGCGCGCATCACTGTAGTGCCAACTGCACATATTTTTTTCTTATTCAGTTTAGCTGTATTTACAACATTGCAGGCTTGCTCTGTAATAATTACTTGCTCGCTATCCATCTTATGCTTAGTAAGATCTTCAACTTCTACTGGTCTAAATGAACCTAGGCCAACGTGCAAGGTAATAGGAGCAAAGTTTACTCCTTTTAACTCCAAACGCTTATGCAATTCCTTGCTAAAATGTAAGGCTGCAGTTGGCGCTGCTACAGCACCTTCATGATTTGCAAATATAGTTTGGTAGCGTTCTTCATCTTCAGGAATTGGCGCTCTTTTAATATATTTAGGAAGTGGTGTTTCGCCTAATGCTTCAATGGTTGCTTTAAATTCTTCGTAACTTCCATCAAACAAAAATCTTAAGGTTCTTCCTCTTGAAGTTGTATTATCAATTACTTCGGCTACTAATGAATCATCTTCGCCAAAATACAATTTATTGCCTATTCTAATTTTTCTGGCAGGATCTACTAAAACATCCCACAAGCGGCTTTCACGATTTAATTCGCGCAATAGAAATACTTCAATTTTAGCGCCTGTTTTTTCCTTATTGCCATACAAACGGGCAGGAAATACTTTTGTATCATTAACAATCATACAATCGCCATCATTAAAGTATCCTAAAATATCTTTAAATAATTTGTGTTCAATTTTGCCGGTCTTGCGGTCAACAATCATTAAACGAGATTCATCACGATTTTTTGCTGGATGTTCAGCAATGAGCTCCTTAGGCAAATGGAAGCTAAATTGGGAAAGTTTCATAAGATAAAAATTATTACGGTAATTTTTTAATTGGGGTGCAAAGCTAACATTTTTTTGAATAATTCGGCATTTTAGTTTTGCCACCGATTCACAGATTTAAAATCTAAACGCCAAGCCCGCAAAGAAGCCGCAAAGAGCTGAATGTATGCATCATCATCACATCAGCTCATCATTTTCATTTTCAAATTGCATTGTCACATTGCTTTATCGGCAGATTGGTGCATTGATCTTGTCACAGATTCGCAGATTTTTATATTTAACCGAAATGAGTGCAAAGAAGTCGCAAATAGCGAAATGTATACATCATTATCACATTGGCTCATCAATTTCATTTTCAAATTATCACATTTTCAAATTTTCAAATCCAATTGTCACATTGCTTAATTGTCATATTTCCCATCAGCTATTCAGCTAATTCGCTCATCAGCTAATTAAAAATTGTTTTACTTTGCAACTCAAATACAAACGCCTTGCCCAATAAACAAAAAATAATTAACGATCCTATTTATGGGTTTATTACCATTCCTAGCGAATTGGTTTTCGATATCATTGAACATCCTTATTTTCAGCGCTTACGCAGGATTAAGCAGCTTGGGTTAACTGCCTACGTTTATCCTGGCGCTTTGCACACACGCTTTCATCATGCCTTAGGCGCTATGCATTTAATGGTAACTTGTATTGATACTTTAAGAAGTAAAGGTACCGAGATTTCTACTGAGGAAGCTGAAGGAGCAATAATTGCAATTTTACTGCACGATATTGGTCATGGACCTTTTTCGCATGCTTTAGAATCTGTTATTGTAAAAGATGTGGATCACGAGGAAATTTCTTTGCTCTTTATGAATAAACTCAATGAGGTATTTGAGGGAAAATTAAATTTGGCCATTCAAATATTTCAAAACAAATATCATAAGAATTTTTTACATCAATTGGTAAGTAGCCAACTTGACATGGACCGTTTAGATTATCTCAAAAGGGATAGTTTTTTTACGGGTGTTTCTGAAGGAATTATCAATTCCGATCGTATCATTAGCATGCTTAGGGTGGCCAATGATACACTGGCTGTTGAAGCTAAAGGAATATACTCCATCGAAAAATTTATCATTGCGCGAAGGTTAATGTATTGGCAAGTGTATTTACATAAAACCGTGCTTTGCGCAGAAAATATGCTTGTAAAAATATTGAAACGTGCAAAATATTTAGTTAAGAATGGTGTTGATTTGCCCTCCACACCACCATTTAACTTCTTTCTTAAAAATGAAATTTCAAGGCAAATGTTTTTTGATGACTCCAAAATAGCCGAGGTGTTCAGTCGTTTAGATGATTATGATATTTTTACTTCTATAAAAATGTGGCAATGGAGCGATGACAAGGTATTGAATCTTTTATGCAATAATCTTGTAGACCGAAAATTATTACATATTGAAATTTCAAACAAAGCTTTTGATGGCGATAAACAGGGCATTATTAATAAAAGAGTACAAGAGAAATTAAACCTTACAGAAGAGGAAGCGTCTTATTTTGTAATTAGCGATTCAGTTAGCAATAACGCCTATAAACCTGGTCAAGATAAAATAAATCTTTTGTACAGAGATGGCACTATGATTGACATTGCTGATGCTGCCGATCAATTAAATATTTCTGTTTTATCAAACACTGTGGAAAAGTTTTTTATGTGTTATCCGAAAGAATGTGCGGTTAAAGATTAGTTTTACATTAAATTATAATTCAAACAATGGAATTTACAGTTGCACAAATAGCAGGAATATTAGGAGGAGATATTGAGGGAAACCCTGATGCTTTAATTAATACACTTGCAAAAATTGAAGAAGGAAAGGAAAAATCATTAACTTTTTTAGCCAATCCGGCTTATACCGAATTTATATATACTACAAAAGCTACAGCAGCTATCGTAAGTAAAGCTTTTGTGGCCGAAAAGCCTTATACTACCACATTAATTAGAGTTGATAAACCTTACGAAAGTTTTGCTTTATTGTTGGAAACTTACAATCAAATTAAACATAATAAAAAGGGTATTGAACAGCCAAGTTTTATTGCAGAAAATGCAAACATTGGAAGTGATGTCTATATAGGTGCATTTGCGTACATCGGAAGCAATGTTAAGATAGGCAATAACGTAAAAATTTATCCCCAAGTTTTTATTGGAGATAATACCATTATTGGTGATAATTCAATATTGTTTGCAGGTGTTAAAGTGTATTCCGATTGTTTAATTGGTAGCAGTTGTACCTTTCATTCAGGTGTTGTTGTTGGTGGCGATGGCTTTGGCTTTGCGCCCAACAGCGAAAATAATTACAAAAAAGTACCGCAAATTGGGAATGTTATTATCGAAGATCATGTGGAGATAGGCGCTAATACCACTGTTGACAGAGCCACTTTAGGTTCAACAGTAATTAAAAAAGGTGCTAAAATTGATAACTTAATTCAAATTGCACATAATGTAGAGATAGGCGAAAACACGGTAATAGCAGCGCAAACAGGTATTGCAGGTTCAACAAAAATTGGCAGCGATTGCATGATTGGCGGTCAAGTAGGTGTTGTAGGTCATCTTAATATAGCAAATGGAACTAAAATTGCCGCGCAAAGTGGTGTTGGACATAGTATCACCAAAGAAAATGAGATTGTACAGGGCTCACCTGCCTTTGGAATAGGCGATTACAAAAGGTCTTACGTAATGTTTAGAAAGTTGCCAGAAATGCAAGCTAAAATACAAGAATTAGAAAAGTTGTTGTTGAACCAAAATAAAGCATAGTTTTGTTTTACAAAAAACAGATTTTTTGAAGCATATGACGAGCGAAAAACAAAGAACAATTAAATCACCTATAAGTGTTGAGGGTGTTGGACTTCACACAGGTGCGCATACTAAATTAACTATTGTGCCTGCGCCAGAAAATCACGGCTATAAATTTAAAAGAGTAGATTTGCCAGAACAGCCAGTGATTGATGCTGATGTTGATTTAGTTGTGGATACATCAAGAGGAACTACTTTGGGTAAAAATGGCGTAAAAGTGAGCACTATTGAACACGTTTTAGCTGCTTTAGTGGGCACTCAAATAGACAATGCCTTAATAGAAATTACTGGTCCAGAAATTCCAATCATGGATGGTAGTTCACAACCTTTTGTAGACGCTATTAACAAGGCCGGATTTACTGAACAAAACGCAGAAAGAGAATATTTTGTTTTCGACTCTACATTAACATATGAAGATCCTGTAAAAAGAGCTGAAATGTTGGCTGTGCCTTCCGAAGATTATCGAATTACAGTGATGGTCGATTATAACTCGCCAACATTGGGTACACAGCATGCATCTATGTATCACATAGGCGAATTTACGAATGGAATTTCTGAATGTAGAACGTTTGTTTTTTTGCACGAATTAGAACAATTACTGCATCATAACCTCATAAAAGGTGGCGATTTAGATAATGCTATTGTAATTGTTGATAGAGAAATTGAACAAGAAAAATTAGACCATCTTGCCAAAATATTTAATAAGCCTGCTGTAAAGGTGCAAGGTAAAGGAGTTTTAAATAATACAACTTTGCATCATCAAAACGAGCCCGCACGTCATAAACTATTAGATATTGTGGGTGATTTGGCCTTGGTAGGCATGCCAATTAAAGGGCATATTCTAGCTGCGCGCCCCGGTCATGCGGCTAATGTTGCTTTCGCCAAAATGATTAAAGAATTGGCTTTAGCTCGTAAAAAGAAAAAAGAAACAACTGTTTATTTTGATTTGAATGCAGCCCCGTTGCTCAATATTCAAGATATTATGAAGTTGTTGCCGCATAGACAACCTTTTCTTTTGATTGATAAAATTATGGAGTTGTCTGGTGAACATGTGGTGGGTGTGAAGAATGTTACCATGAACGAATATTTCTTTCAAGGTCACTTCCCGGGTGAGCCAGTTATGCCAGGTGTTTTATTGATTGAAGCAATGGCGCAATGTGGTGGTGTTTTGGTTTTAAAAACTGTTCCCGATCCTGAAAATTATCTTACTTATTTTATGAAAATAGATAATGTAAGGTTCAAGCAAAAAGTAGTGCCAGGCGATACGGTAGTGTTTAAATTAGATTTACTTTCGCCTATACGCAGAGGTTTATGCCATATGAAAGGAATTGCTTATGTGTCGGGAAAACCAGTGATGGAAGCCGAAATGTTGGCACAAATAGCAAAAGTAAAATAACAAAACTACCATGATTAATTAAATAATATTTATAAATGATGATTCATCCAAATGCATTAGTTTCACCCAAAGCAAAAATTGGGAACAATGTCGAAATTGGTCCTTTTACTACTATTTATGATGATGTTGAAATTGGTGATGACACTTGGATTGCGCCCAATGTTACCATTATGGATGGAGCAAGAATTGGTAAAAATTGCAAGATATTTCCAGGTGCTGTTATTAGTGCTATACCACAAGATTTAAAATATAAAGGAGAAATTACAACTGCCGAAATAGGTGATAATACAACTATTCGCGAATGTGTGACAATCAATCGTGGTACTTCCGACAGAATGAAAACTTCTGTTGGCAGTAATTGTTTATTAATGGCTTATGTGCATGTTGCCCATGATTGTGAAGTAGGAAATCATGTTATTTTAGCTAATACGGTAAATCTTGCGGGTCATGTTACTATTGATGATTTTGTAATTTTGGAAGGTTTGGTTGCCGTGCAACAATTTGTAAAAGTAGGTGCGCACTCATTTATAACCGGTGGTACTCTTGTTAGGAAAAATGTTCCTCCATTTGTAAAAGCTGCCAGAGAGCCACTTTCTTATGTGGGTATTAATGCTGTTGGTTTAAGAAGAAGAGGTTTTACACAAGAAACAATTTTAGTAATTGAAGATATTTACAGGACTATTTATGTAAAAGGATACAATGTTACTAATGCTTTAAATGTGGTAGAACACGAAGCTCCTCAAATTCCTGAAAAGGACCAAATTATAGCTTTCATTAAAGAAAGTACTAACGGCATTATGCGAGGTAGTTTACAGTAAATTGATGCTGTAAAATATGGAAATTGTTGCACGAGAAGTTGGTAAAAAATTTGGCTCCGAATGGATAATTAAGAATTTTAATTATCATTTTACAACAGCTGCACCTTGTGCTATACTTGGCGGAAACGGTTCTGGAAAATCAACCTTGTTAAAAATAATTGCAGGTTTTATGCAAGCTGGAAAAGGCAAAGTAAATTACAAGCAAAATAATATAGAAATTGAGCCAGCTAATGTATTTCAGTTAGTTAGCTATGCAGCACCATATCTAGAGTTAGTTGAAGAATTTACCTGTATAGAAAGCATTCAATTTCAACAAAAATTTAAACCTTTTATCAACCAAATTTCAGCAGATGAAGTGCTTGAATTAAGTGGCTTAAAGCATGCATCTAATAAAGCATTAAAAGTATTTTCATCGGGCATGAAACAAAGACTTAAACTTACGCTTGCTATTGTATCCGATTGCCCCGTGTTGCTGCTTGATGAACCTTGTTCTAATTTAGATGCAAAAGCAATTGATTGGTATCATGCAATGTTAGATGAATATGCAAAAAATAAATTAATTATTGTTTGTAGCAATCATCTACAATACGAGTATCAACTTTGTAAAGAGCAAATTAATACCGAGGATTTTAAATAAGTTGAAAATCATTTTTCAATATGATGTAAGTGCTTAAGAATGAAGGAAAATAAAGTAGAGTAGATTTCTAATTCGGAATTTGCGTTAAATAAAACATAAAGTTAAAAACGGCTAAAATATTACAACACATTGCTTTTATCCTTATTTTTGATTTTCAAATATCCCAACTATGCAAAGTTTAAAAAACCTTATTGTTCGATTTAAAAAGCAGGCCATTGTGGCCACTATTGCAATCTGTTCAGTTGGTTTTTTTGCTTTTGAGGAAAGTAATTTATTTGAAATATCAAAGAACATCGACATTTTTGTTACCTTATTTCGTGAGTTAAATGCAAATTATGTTGATGAGGTTAAGGCTGAAAAAATTATCCACAAAGGGATTGATGCCATGCTCGAATCGCTTGACCCCTACACAGAATTTATTGCCGAAACAGATGTTGAAGATTACAAATTAACGCATGTAAGCAATGAATATGCAGGCATTGGCGCATTGGTGCAACAACAAGATGGTAAAGTAATAATTGCCGAACCTTATTTTGGTTATCCTGCGCAGAAAGCTGATTTGAGAGCTGGTGATGTTATATTAAAAATTGATGATAAGGATATTTATACTAAAAAAGTAGATGATGTTACCTCGCTATTAAAGGGTGCCAGAAATACCACACTGAAAATTACCGTGCAGCGTTTAGGAGAATTATTGCCACTAACTAAAACACTTACACGCCAGGAAATTAAAATAAAAAATATATCTTATTACGGTACTATTGGTGATGGTATTGGCTATATTCGATTGGATAAGTTTTTAGATAATTGTGCTGCAGAAGTAAAACAAGCGCTAATAACACTTAAGGAAAAAGAACATATTAAAGCTGTGGTGCTTGATTTACGAGGCAATGGTGGTGGAATTTTGCAAGAGGCTGTTAAAATTGTAAATTTATTTGTGCCTAAAGGAACTTTAATTGTATCGCAAAAAGGAAAAATTAAAGCCAACAATGCCGAATATTTTGCAACTTCAAATCCTATTGATGCAGAAATTCCGCTTGCAATTTTGGTTGATAATGGCTCTGCTTCAGCCTCCGAAATTGTGGCTGGTGCTATACAAGATACTGATAGAGGAATTATTATTGGAGAGCGTACTTTCGGAAAAGGCTTGGTGCAACAAACATTAAGTTTATCATATAACTCACTAATGAAAGTAACCATTGCAAAGTATTATACACCCAGCGGAAGATGTATTCAAAGTTTAGATTATACAAACAGAAAAGATGATGGAAGTGTGGTTAAAGTTGCCGACTCTTTGATTACAGAATTTAAAACAAAAAACAAAAGGAGTATTTATGATGGAAGTGGCATTTACCCCGATATTGCAACTGTATCACCTGTATATCACCTTGTGTCTTTTGAGTTGATGCAAAAATATTTGATATTTAACTATGCCAATGAATTTAGAGCCAAAAACAACACAATTCCATCCGCTAAAACATTTGAACTAAGCAACCAACAATACAATGAATTTATAAGCTTTGTAGAACAAGCTAAATTCGATTACAAAACTAAAAGTGAGGAGCAATTAGCGGAGTTAGAAAAGGTCTCTAAAAAAGAGAAGTATTATGCCAATGTAAGTGCCGATTACGAAAAGTTAAAAGCTAAAATTGTGGCAAAGAAAAAGACCAATTTAATTACGTTTAAATCAGAAATACAGCAAATAATTGAAGCAGAAATTGCTTGTCGTTATTACTACCAAGATGGTAGGGTAGAGGCCTCATTTAAATATGATGATGATATTAAAGAAGCAATAAAAATATTCCAAACGCCTGCAACCTATTTGCAAATAGTTAATGGTGAAGGTAAATATAAAATCATTGGAAAGCCTGTAAAGGAAATCATTGAACCAACCGCACAAAAAGAAGAAGAAAGCGATGATAATGATGAGTAAAAATAGTTTACCGTTGTGTATGTTTATAGCACATTCAATTATAGTTAACTGTAAAAATATATGTTTAAATAGGCACTAATTTTAGTGTACAACTTGCACCTTACGAAAGGTAATGATTACGTTTGTTAATTATTTAAGATCCTGAGTGCACTTATTTTTTACTTAATCCTCTGCAGTCTATCATAGCGCTCTTTAGATTGATTAAATAGTTTTTAGAACATTTACATAAATAGGGTTCACTCAAACGTCTTTGATGGTTGATAAATATTGAGAAAGCGAATGAAAATATAAGATTAAATGCAAGACATTTGTGTTGAAAGTCATAAAACCCTTGCAGATGATAGTTTCCAAAAGTCACAATCAGTAC
>CAIKXD010000182.1 GCA_903831265.1 uncultured Bacteroidota bacterium | reverse complement strand
AGTTTATTAATAATTTTATTAAGAAGATAAAATAATGTAAGAAATAATTACCGCCATGTATTTTGTAATTGCTCAAATAAAAAGTCTTTTGTAAATAGGGCAAAAATGATTGATGTTTAAAAAAATAATCGATTACTTAAATTGACCTAACACCTTTGGTGTGCTAAGATGACTATTGCTTTTTTTGTTAAGGCAATGAATTACAAACCAAGATTACAGTTATCAATTAACAGTTTTCGAAAATTTAAACCAAATTATATTGGTGTAAATACAAGTTATGTTGGTAATTATGAGCGAAGTGTTATTTGGACCTTTGAATTTATAAAGTAAGTTATTGTTTGAAATAATGACAAAATAACCAATTCGGTCACTTATTTGGTTTCTAAGCCTCTAAGTTTGGCCCTTGAGGTTACATTATTGGCATTAACTATTACATATTTACTTTTTAGTTGGCCTAAAAAAAAATGCAAGGGGTGTTCCTTTATTTTCTGATAAATTTATGCTGTAATAAACCTAAATGGGTAGTGAATTATTAAATAATTTATCTTGAAATTAGGTTTAAACAAAGTAGTTTCGAACTTTGTTAATCACTTAAACCTAAATATCAAATAAAAACTAAATTAATTGAGTGTTTATAAGACGCTGATTTTAAATAAGTTTTAATAATAAATACGATGAAAAACGAAGATTGGAAATCTAAATTAAGCCCTGAACAATATTATGTGCTAAGAGAAAAAGGCACAGAACGCGCATTTACAGGTGCTTTATTGATGAACAAAGAAAAGGGTGTTTATAAATGTGCAGGCTGCGGTAATGAATTATTTACCGATGAAATGAAATTTGATTCTCATTGTGGCTGGCCCAGTTTTGATAGAGAAATAGCAGGAGGGAAGATCAAAAAAACAATCGATAAATCGCATGGTATGATACGTACAGAAATTACCTGTGCGAATTGCGATGGACATTTAGGGCATATATTTGATGACGGACCAACCCAAACAGGCGAAAGATATTGTGTTAACTCCCTTTCATTATTGTTTCAACCAGCCGAAACGCAGCTCAATATTGAGGAAATTACAATTGGTGGCGGGTGTTTTTGGTGTGTTGAAGCGGTTTATCTTAATTTGAAAGGTGTAATTAAAGTTGAATCGGGTTACAGTGGTGGTTTTGTAAAAAATCCAGCTTATCGCGAGGTTTGTAATGGCACTACAGGTCATGCTGAAGTGGTTAAGATTACTTACAATGCCAATGAAATTTCTTTACATAAAATATTAGAGGTATTTTTCACTGTACATGATCCTACAACCCTTAACAGGCAGGGCAATGATATCGGCACACAATATCGTTCGGTAATCTATTTTCAACATCCTGAACAAGAACAACTGGCACTATCAATTATTAAAAAGCTTGAAGAAGAAAAAGTGTTTTCAAGTTCTATTGTTACCGAAGTCAAAGCTTTTGATGTGTTTTATAAGGCAGAGGATTATCATCAAAACTACTACAACTTAAATAAGAGCCAACCTTATTGCCAATTGGTGATTGTACCTAAGTTAGAGAAGTTTAAAAAGGTATTTCAAGCCTAGCAATATTATGATTGTTTTAGCAATAAAATGAGGTGATTTTATTAAAAATGAGGTTGGCGAGGGATTTGATTAGAAATAATAAAGATTTGCCCAATCCAGCGACTTATTTGGTGGCTTCTGAAATGAGTTTACCATTGGAATTTACTTTTTTGCCGGTTGCGAAGATGAAGCTTGCCAAAATGATAAATTGAAGGGGCTGAATGCGTTACAAACGCATATATTTAGAGTCCTCGTTGCAAACGAGGACAAGAATGGGTTATAAATTGGAGGTTTGGACTAACACCGCCACAAAGATAGTTGTGGTTGGCGAGGACACCAACCACTGACAAATAGTTAAAAGAAAGTCAATCTGTTTAGATTCGTTTTAAAATTGTAATGTAATCTTTTAAAATAACATTGAAACTTATTATGTTACTTCACAATCATAAACTCAGTTCTTCTGTTATTTGCTTTCCCTGTTTCTGTTTTATTATCATCAATGGGCATTGTATCGCCAAAGCCTTTAAAGGTTAGCCTTTCTTTGGCAATTTCATTTGCAATTAAATAGTCGTAAACTGCTTTTGCTCTATTTTCTGAAAGTATTTGGTTCGATTTTTTATCGCCTACGTTATCAGTATGCCCTCCAATTTCGATAGTTGTGGTTGCATTTAATATTAAAAAGCTTTTCAATTTTTGCAATTCAATTTTTGATTCTTCTTTTAAAGTAAAGCTGGCTGTTTCAAAAAAAATATTCTTTAATACCACTTTTTCGCCTGCTTTTATTGGAGTTAAGGGAACATTCATTTCGTACGCTTTTAAATTATCTGTTAAGCCTTTTAAACTAAAGTTTTCGGATGCAAACAAATAGCCATTCTTACTTACATTCATTAAATAATTTTTATTTATGGGTAAGCACACTAAAAATTCGCCACTGCCAGGCATGCTTGTAGCTTGCATCACCATTTGTCCTGTTTCTAAATCTATTAATTCAAATTTAGCTTCTAAGCCAATCTTAGTTACTTTATCGAACACTTTGCCTTTAACATAAGTTACTGCTTGTGGCTGCGCCTCTTTGTATAATTCAAAACTATACAAATCTAAACCTCCATTGCCACCTGGTCTTTCAGAAGAAAAATACGCTGTTTTGGCATTGGCACTTACAATTAAATCTCTTTCACTTTCACCGGTATTGATGGGATAGCCTAAATTCATTGGAGTGCTAAATTTTCCATCTTTTTTTATTCTTGAAAGAAATAAGTCCTTATTTCCCATTCCAGGCCATCCTTCTGAAGAAAAATATAAGGTTTTATTATCAGGGTGTATATAAGGTGATTCTTCATTTTCAGGAGAGTTAACACTATCGCCAAGGTTTACTAAATTAGCCCATTTACCGGCTTCGTTTTTAGTGCATTTCCAAATATCAGTTCCTCCTTGACCTCCAGCTCTGTTGCTCACAAAATAAATTGTTTGGCCATCACTTGACATAGAGGGTTGAGAATCCCAATACTCTGTATTAATTGGTTTGCCAATATTTTCAGGAGCTCCCCAACCACCATTGGCCATTTTTTTTGCAATAAATAAATCGCAACTGCCAAAACCTTTGCGTCCACCTGGATAGCCTTCGTACTCTTTACAAGCAGTAAAAACAAGGGTTTGACCATCGGCAGAAATGCATTGAGCTCCTTCATTACCAATAGTATTAATGGGAGGGCCTATATTAATCGCCTTCGACCATTCGTTATTTGTTTTTTTGCAACTATAAAAATCTTCGCTTTTATTGCGCATATCAGTTTGGCTTCCATTAGGATCCTTTGGTATTAATCGGGTGTAAACTAGCGTTTGTTCATCGGCAGTAATGGCCGGCAAATAATCATTTTCAGCTGAATTTACTTGTTTGCCCATATTTAATGGGTTAAATGAAACAGGATTTTTAATTGCTACTCTGGCAAATTGAGCTGATTTTAAACCAAGTGTAGCATTTGATTTGGCCTCAGCTGAAATTCCTTTGTAAGCCAAAAAATGATTGAAATTTTTTTCAGATTCGTCATACAATTGAAGTTTAAGAGCCCAAAATCCCATGCTATAGTATGCACTCTTAAAAAAATCAGGACTAATACTTGTGGCCGTTCTTGCTTCTTCTAAAGCTTCTTTATATTTTTTATTTTCACCAAACACTTCAGCTAAAAACATATGTGCTTCAATAAAGTTAGGATCAATTTTAATTGATTTCTGCAACAATTCTATTGCTTCATCATCCTTTCTTGCATCAAAACTTACCTGTGCATTTTCAAAATTTTTGATGGCTTTGTTGGAACTTGAACTGTATTTTTTATCAATTTTTTGTGCGTTAATAGGAGTTATACCAAGGCACAAAGTATATATCATTAAAAAAAATACTTTTATTTTATTAATCATAATATCAATTAAATTAAGGGATATTCAAATATTTGTGTGTTTGTAATGAAATATTCCATTTTGGATTTTTCATCACATAATCAATAATTAAAGGAGTAATTTCTTTTGATTTACTCCATTCGGGCTGCAGGTATAAGATGCAATTATCATTTACTTGTGCTGCATTTTCTTCGGCCCAAATAAAATCGTGTTTATTAAAAATGATGACTTTCAATTCGTGTGCCAACTTGTAATTTTCGGCCAAAGGCTTCATTGTTTTTTTGGGCGAAAGACATACCCAATCCCAATTGCCACTTAACGGATAAGCTGCCGATGTTTCCACAAAAGTTTGCATTCCTTTTGCTTTTAATTGTGCTGTAAGATAATCTAAAGGATACATGCTTGGCTCTCCACCAGTTACTACCACTGCTTTTCCAGGATATTGATTGGCGTTGTTTACAATATCATCTGCACTTGTAAGTGGATGTATGGAAGCATCCCAACTTTCTTTTACATCGCACCAATGACAACCAACATCACAGCCACCAACACGAATAAAATAGGCTGCTTTGCCGGTATTAAAACCTTCGCCCTGAATGGTGTAAAATTCCTCCATCAATGGTAAGAACTTTCCATTTTGTGTAAATATACTTTGATCACTCTGTATTTTTAATCTGTCCACTATGTTTAATTTGATGCAAATTAACTAATTATTTATTCAGCCTCTGAAGCAGTATAACTACTAATTTGATATTATAAGTTTATAAGTTTTATTTCTTTGTGATGTGAATATATTTAAAAGATAAAGCCCATTTTTTAAATTTACATTTAATGCAAAAGTCTGCATATTTTTAGCACGTTCAATAGAAGTGCTTGTGATTACTTTACCTGTGATATCGCACAATTGGATTTTATAGTCATTGCTTTGCACATTATCAATAGTGCCTGCAATTAATGTATTAGAACTCGTTTGAATGTTAATGTTAAGTTGATCGTGTTTGTTTTCATTGGTGCCTTGCAAATATGAAATGTAAACCGAGTCGCTAACCGAACAGTTGTTTATATTTTTAGCTGTTACATAATGCCATCCTGTGTAAGTAGGTGTAATAGAAGGGCTAAACATGCCATTACTCCATGATAAGGCGCCTATAAAACTATCAACAGTTAATGTACAATTATCGCAAATAATAGAGTCGGCAATAATATTTACATAGGGCATTTCTGAGTAATTATTTAGGTTTGCTTCGTACAAATTTCCGCCAGAGCTGTTAGTGGTAGATTGCTCATCAGTGATAAAAACCTCATAATTATTTTTGAAAGTAATACCTTCTTTTTGGGTATTTGAACTTAAATTTGCTGTGGCCATTGCACCTTTAAAAAAAGAAGATCCATTAAAACAACTAAACCACCATATTTTACCATCGTTTAATAATGCCAAATGCGAGTTGTCGTTTGAAAGTGCTGCTGCCGTTACCCAACAATTTGATTGTGAAGTATTACAAAGAAAAATACTATCGCAAATTTGAGCTGTATGAGTGCCTGGTGTAGCAGGTATTTTATACATTTTACAATAACCATTAAATGGTGAAGTTCTGTTTTTTGTGAACAAAAATAAACTATCGTTAAACCACACAAATCCTTCAACATCATAATTTCTTTTTGAAGGATTTGGGGGAAACATCGTTTGATCAGGATAATTAAATTCAATTACTTGTGCTGTAGTTGCACTTCCCGAAAAGCTTGCAGGGTTTGGTATCTTGTATATTTTTAAATCGGTTCTATCATTGTTATTATTGCCAAAATTACCAATGTAAATATTGTTTAAATTATCCTTAGTAATATCTTCCCAATCAGTATTGTTTGCATTGTTAACATTAATAGTTCTTATTAAGTTCCCGAGCGTATCAATTTCGTATATTTCATCATTTCCGCTCGAATCATCGTGTGTATATAATCTGTTAGGTGCAATAAATGTAATGCCACTGCTCTCGTTTAATATGTTAGTTAGGCTTCCAATATTATTTAATGAAATGTTTTGAGAATACGCATGAGTAATCAATACAGTATAAAAGAGAACAAGCAACAAGCTTTTTAATTTGATCATTTTTAATTGATTTTAATTACCAATCCTAAATTTACATTGCCACGCTTTAATGTTAAGTTAAGTTTGTCGGTATATGATTGATTGTTGGCTAATGTTAAATCTACAAAATTATAATTATTAAAAAGGTAGTTTAAACCCAATCCTACATTTTTTGTGATGTAAAATCTGGTTCCGAAAACATAAGCTAAAATAGTTCCATTGCCTTTTACATATGCTTTTTCTGAATCATTTAACTGATAGTTTACCCAAGCTAAACCCGCTAAAGCGCCAATATACACATTAAGTCTTTTTGATTTAATAATGTGAAAGGTGGGTTTTAGCGCAATATCATTTCCACTCATTTGCGCATTGCTTTGTACACTATCATTACTGTTAATAAAGTTGCTATATTTATAAGCTACACCAATGGCTAATCTTTTTCTAAACGCATACTCAAAAGATACCGGAAATACCCAAGCTGCTGCTCTGCTATTTTCATTGATGTTGGTTCTTTTATTATAAATGTGTGTGTCGTATATGCCCAATCCAAAACCAGCTTCAATTATTTTATCATTTTTAGCAAACGATTGAGCAAGCAAGCTTTCAGAAATCAATACCAAAACAAATAAAAAAGATAATTTTAAAATATTATTCATAAAACTTTGATTAAAAAATTAGGAATACGGCTGAAATAAATGAATAGTTTAAATAGTACACAAATTTAACATTAGATATAATTGGCATTATGGTTTAAATTTATTTCTATTAACAATAAAAAGTTAGCCATTAATAGAGGTACTGTTTTAGCAGAAGTTAAATTCTATTAGCTTTGCCTTATGATTTTGGGCTATTTTAAATGTACTAAATTTTTTCATTTTTTGTTGCTGTTGAGCCTAATAGCACATGTGGGATTTGCTCAAAAAGTTGGCGTTGTATTAAGTGGAGGCGGAGCTGATGGTATTTCTCATATAGGAGTTTTAAAAGCTTTAGAACAAAATAATATCCCAATTGATTATATTGCAGGCACCTCAATGGGAGCGGTTGTTGGTGCTATGTACGCTTCTGGTTTTTCGCCTGCCGAGATGGAAATGATGGTTCAACAAGAAAAATTTAAAAAATGGGCCGTAGGAGAAATAGAAGAACAGCATATTTATTATTTTAAAAAGCGAGAAGCAGATGCTGGTTGGATAAACTTTAAGTTTTCGCTTGATACTTTGATTCAAACTTCATTACCAACAAATTTAATTTCACCTGTACCGGTAGATTTTGGATTGATGGAGTTTTTTTCGAAGCCAACGGCAGCTTGTGGACGAAATTTTGACAGCTTGTTTGTGCCATATCGTTGTGTAGCATCTAACATAACAGATAAAAAACAAGAGGTTTTTTCGAAAGGCGATCTTGGTCAAAGTGTTAGGGCTTCTATGTCATATCCCTTTTATATTAAAGCTTTAAACATTGATAATAAGCTTTATTTTGATGGCGGATTGTATAACAATTTTCCAACTGATATTATGTATGAAAGTTTTAAACCGGATATAATTATTGGTAGTAATGTTTCTGAATCGCTCAGTCCACCTGATGAAGATGATTTAATTTCTCAAGTTAAAAGTATATTTATAACACGTGGTTCGAGTCCTGAATTACCAATAAAAGTAATTGTTATTGAGCCCAAAGTAGGCTTTGTTGGTTTATTTGATTTTGATCAACCCAAAGAATTAATTTTGTCGGGTTATAACGAAGCATTAAAAAAAATGGACGAAATTCAGACTTTTGTCACAAGAAAATCTGACAAAGAAATTTTAAAACAAAAAAGAAAATATTTCAAAGAAACGGCTCCTAAGTTAGTTTTTAACCAAGTTGATGTTAAAGGACTCTCCAAAAGTCAAAGTAATTATGTACGAAAACTTCTTGGCCTAAAGAAAAATGGCATTATAACTCTTGAAGAGTTAACGCCAAAATATTTCAGACTAGCAGCCGATCAAAAAATAAAACAAATTTATCCTTTAGCCAGGCTTGATACAACAACAGGATATTATAAATTGGATTTAAAGGTAAAAAAGGAAAAGGATATTTTTTTAACCTTTGGAGGTAATTTTTCATCAAGGCCAGTTAATGCTGCATACATTGCTGCACAGTATAATTATTTAGGTAAAATAGGAATTAGCATTTTTGGAAATACTTATTTTGGCAGGTTTTATGGTTCATATCACCTAAAAACAAAATTCGATTTTCCATCAAAATTGCCTTTTTATATTGAAACATCTTTTACAAGAAACCGCTGGGATTATTTTAGAAGTAGTACGGCTTTCTTTGAAGAATCAAAACCATCATACCTTGTTCAAAACGAAAATTATTTTGATGTTAATGCAGGCTTACCAGCTAAAAATAAAGCCAAGATTTGTATTGGAGGAAACGCAGCAAACTTATTTGATCGCTATTATCAAACAAAAACATTTTCTCAAGCTGATACTACCGATAGGACAGATTTTTTGTTACTTACACCTTACATTTATTACGAAAGAAATACGCTAAATAGGAAACAATTTGCCAATTCTGGCACCTACTTAGCCTTAAAATTTAGATATGTTTTTGGAAATGAAATTACAAACCCCGGAACAACTTCGGCTCAACAGTTATTTGAAACTGCTTATCACGAATGGTTTCAATTTAAATTAACCTACGAAAACTATTATAAACGAAGAGGGCGTTTAAGATTAGGGTTTGCTACAGAAACAGTGATTTCATCGCAAGATTTTTTTGCAAATTATACAGCTAGCATTCTTGCGGCACCTCAATTTAATCCTATTCCAGAAGCAAAAACAATATTTTTAGAAAAATATAGAGCACACAATTACACTAGTTTTGGATTAAAAAATGTAATCAACATTTATAGCTCCCTTGATTTGAGAATTGAGGCCTATGTTTTTCAAGCCTATCAATCTATTTTAAAAGATGATTTATTACTTGGCTACTACAGCGATTTATTTAGCTTAAGAAGTTTTATTGCCTCTACAGCGCTTGTTTATCAAACCCCAATAGGTCCATTAAGTCTTAATTTAAATTATTATAGCGCCTCAGAAAAGCCTGTCAGTTTTTTATTTTCTTTTGGATATGTAATGTTTAATAAACGTGCTTTAGAGTAAAAATAATTCATCGCCTTATTGCCTTAAATATTTTATTGTATGTGATTGTCCCTTTGAACCTTTATTTATCGTTAATCTTTTTATAACCATTAAAACTAAAATCCATGAAAAAAAAACTACTCCTTTTAATTACCTTGTTTGCCGTTGGTAATTTGCTTACAAAAACAGCTAAAGCGCAAATTGCAACGCCAATTTCTGTTTTTGATTCTTTAAATGTTTACTGCTCGTTGCCAGCCAATGTTTATTTTTACACTAACGGATCGCAGTTCGGGCCTTATTTAGCTACAGATTCTGTTACGATGGATGTGGCTTTTGGAGATGGAACAAGTTCATCTACTCGTTTACCTTTATACCAAGGTGGCAGCTATTATTGGGGTATCATCCAACATACCTACACTTTACCCGGTCAATTTACTGTTCAATTTATGGTAACATGGCCCGATAATGATGTTGATACCTTAATTTATGGTCCAATATTTATTGGCCCGTGCGGAAATATTGATGGAACTGTTTATATCGATGATAATGCAGATTGCACTTACAATGCCGGTGAAACATTTATTCCTTACACTGGCATAGTGGTTACAGATCAATCGGGAAATAATTACACTTACGCTTATACCGATAGTGTTGGTCATTATTCTGTGGATTTACCTCTTGGAACTAATTTTAACATCACGGTTTCTTCTTATCTGCTCAATACAGCCTCTGTTGACTGTCCAATTGGAGGTTCTTATGCCGTTGTTCCTTCTGGAACCACACAAAGTTTTAATTTTGGAATTACATGTAGTAATCAATTTGATTTACAAGCCACAATGTATGGCTGGAGATTCAGACCTGGCTTTACCGGATGGATAAATACATATGTAAGCAATAATTCATGTTATCCTGCAAATAATGCATCGGCAACTTTAAATCTTGCTACATTGGTATCCTATTCTGCCGATCATTGGGGTGCGCCTTCAAATAGTGTGGTTGGTCAAGATGTAAATTGGACAAATATTGCGGCTAATTTTTGGGGTAATAGTCATTATGCATCAACAGAGATTTTTACACCATTAACAGCACAAATAGGCGATAGTGTTTGTTTTACTTTAACCGCTAATCCTACTTTAAATGATGCAGATCCTACCAATAACGCAGTTACACAATGTTATGTAGTAAGTAATTCATGGGATCCAAATGCCAAAGAAGTTTCACCTGCAGGAATAGGGGCACAAGGATACGTACCTCAAAACACTAATTTTACTTATACCGTTCATTTCCAAAACACAGGAACAGATACTGCTTATAATGTTTCTGTATTAGATACTATTGATGTTGATTTAGATTTTAATTCATTGGTAATTGTTGGCAGCTCGCATCAAATGACGGTGGATGTTATTGATAATCATATCTTAAAATTTAATTTCTATAACATTATGTTACCTGATAGTGGCACCAATTTACCAGGAAGTGAAGGTTATATTATTTATAAAATTAAAGCTAAGCCAAACGCCATTATTGGAACAGAATGGAAAAATACAGCTTACATTTATTTCGATTTTAATGAAGCAATCATTACAAATACCACTGTTAACACATTGGAACTTTTAACTGGCATAGAACAAACATCACAATCAGCCATTACTATAGCTCCAAACCCAGCAAACGATATGGTTACTGTTAACTTTGAAAATAATTATACCGGAAGTTTAATAATTACGGATGTTACGGGAAGAATGGTAAAACAAGTACAAGTAAATAATACCAATAAAGTTCATATTAATACAAGCGATTTAAGTAATGGTTTTTATCAACTATCAATGAATGGTAAAAATACAGTAAGTAAGTTGCAGATCATACACTAGTTTAGGTTTAGGTTAATTAAAAAAGGCTGACAAGAATTTTGTCAGCCTTTTTTTGTGAACTAGGATTGTGTAAAATTTTAAAGCAATTACATTTGCACTTCCTTAATCAACTTACCATCCTTGCTATAAAATTTCCAAAGCCCAACTTGCTTATTTTTTAAATAATTTCCTTCCATTTTTAACACGCCATTTTCGTAATACACGCTACTGCCACCATTTCTCTCACCTTCGGTGTATTCGCCCCAGCTCCAAAGTTTTCCATTATCATAAAAAAAACTCCAGTCGCCATCGCGTTTATTGTTTTTATAAATACCTTTTACTTTTACATTTCCATTCTCATAATACTCGTGATAAATGCCACCTATTGTGTCTTGTTTCACTTTGGGTTTAAAACTCTGATATAAAGGTGTAGTAGGCGGAGTTGAAGTATCTTTAGTGTTTTTTCCTTTATTGCATGCTATTGTAGCTGTTAGAATAAATGCAAAAAAAGAAAATTTTGAAATCGTATTAAAACTTATTTTCATCTTTATTTTGTTCTTTCAGTAGTGTAAATTACCAATTGTTCAAGTGATGTTTTTGCATCACAATCATCAAACTGACGCAAAATATCTAAAGCACGTTGTCTATAGTTTAGCATTACATTTTGAGCGTATTCAATGCCGCCACTTGTAATTACATAGTCAATTACGTACTTCACCTTTTCGGGGTCATTATTATTATTTTTTACTATATTAATGAGTTTACGCTTTACTAAATAACTAGCTTTGCTTAGCGCATAAATAAGCGGTAATGTCATTTTTTGCTCTTTAATATCAATGCCAGTAGGTTTTCCAATATCGCCCGAACCATAATCAAAAAGATCGTCTTTAAGCTGAAAGGCAATACCCGTAAGTTCGCCAAATAATCTCATCTTTTCAATAGTTTCGGAGTTTGCTTTTACACTTTGGGCACCAGCGGCACAACATGAGGCAATTAAAGAAGCTGTTTTCTGTCGAATTATATTAAAATAAACTTCTTCACTAATATCTAGTCTGCGTGCTTTTTCAATTTGTAACAATTCTCCTTCACTCATCTCGCGCACAGCGGTAGAAACAATTTTTAAAAGCGCATGCTCATCATTTTCTACAGATAAAAGTAATCCTCTTGAAAGTAAATAATCGCCAACCAAGACAGCAATTTTGTTTTTCCATAAGGCATTTACCGAAAAAAAACCTCTTCGTAAATTACTGTCATCAACCACATCGTCATGCACAAGTGTGGCTGTATGTAAAAGTTCTATTAAAGAAGCAGCACGGTATGATGATTCGGAAATATCTCCACAAAGTTTGGCACTTAAAAACACAAACATGGGGCGCAATTGCTTGCCTTTTCTTTTAATTATGTAGTGCGTAATTTTGTCTAACAAAGGCACAGCACTTTTCATCGATTGTTTGAATTTTTCTTCAAACAATTCCATCTCAGTGGCAACTGGTTTTTTTATTTGGTCAACTATTGAGCTCAATTTTATCTAATAGGCCGTCAAAAGTAATCAAAAATGATAGCCAATTTGTTTAAAAAGGTTAATGGGTAAATTAGAATTTTGTGAGGGCCAAAAAAAGCCGCAATAAAAATTACGGCTTTATGAGTTGTATTGTTTTTTAATACTCGTCTTCGTTAAAAAAAAAGTCTTCTTTTGAAGGGTAATCAGGCCAAATATCTTCAATAGATTCGTAAACCTCTCCTTCGTCTTCAATTTCTTGTAAATTTTCAATTACTTCCATAGGCGCACCCGAGCGAATGGCAAAGTCAATTAATTCATCTTTTGTGGCCGGCCATGGCGCATCCTCAAGGTTAGATGCTAATTCTAGTGTCCAATACATATTATTTTGTTGTTTTAATTAATCGTTCTAAAAATCAAATTTTGCGCGAAATTAAAAAAAAATTGATACCAAAAAAGTTTTATTTGTTATTATTAGCCCCATGTTAATTATTTTAACAAGGTTTTGAGTGACCAATGCGCTGTGTTTAGCGCCTTTTTCGTTTTCGCCTGCT